>SKKH01000216.1 GCA_007121555.1 Gemmatimonadota bacterium
GCCGATGGCGCGGTCAGGGGAGAGGTCCGGGATCGCAGGTTCCAGGGCGCCCTGACCCTCTTCCGAGTGTCCATACCAGGCGGTGAGGTGGAGGCGGCCGGTCCGGCGGACGGGCCCCGGGTGGGGGAGGGGATCGGGCTGATTCCGGCGCCCGACGCCCGGCTCCATCTCTTCGCCGGCTCATGAGACCGCGCCCTCTTCGAGACCGCCCATGAGGGGTCGGTCGGTCTACTGGCTCCTGGCGCCGGTGGTGGCGATCCTCCTATGGGTCGTCCTCTATCCCCACCTCTTCGTGGTGGGAGACTCGATCTGGATCGACGGGGCCGTCTCCCTGGACGGGTATCGGGAGTTCTTCACCACCCGTGCCGAGCTGGAGGCCCTCTGGGGAAGCGTCTGGATCAGCCTGGGAAGCGTGATCCTCTCCGCCCTCATCGGGGTGCCCCTGGCCTTCCTCTTCACCCGCTTCGACTTTCCCGGACGCACGGTCTTCGGCGCCCTTGCGGCCCTCCCGGTGCTCCTGCCTCCCCTGGTCGGCGTCATCGCCTTCCTCTTCCTCTACGGGGAGAGCGGGATCCTGACCCGCTCGGTTCAGGCTCTCCTCGGACTGGAGCGCCCTCCGTGGCGACTCACCGGGGGGTGGGCCATCCTCCTGGTCCACGCCTACTCCATGTACGTCTACTTCTACCTCTTCACCGCCGCCGGTCTGGCCAGACTGGACGGAGGTGCGGCGGAAGCTGCGGCCTCGCTGGGGGCGAGCCGGTGGAGGATTCTGCGGACGGTCACCCTTCCGATGCTCTCACCGGCCCTCATGGCCGCGTCGGTCCTGGTCTTCATGACCTCCATGGCCTCCTTCTCCGCCCCCTACATCTTCGGCGGCGGCTTCCGGGTCCTGACCACCCAGATCTTCAACAGCAAGATGAGCGGGGAGCTCACCATGGCCATGGTGGAAACCGTGGTGCTGGCCACGGCCTCCCTGACCTTTCTCTGGATCCTCAGACGATTCGATCGGGGTCGGGAGTTCGCAGCCGTGGGGAAGGGGGTCGGCGCGGCCCGTCGGGACATCTCCTCGGCGTGGGCCAGGCTCCTGGTTCCCGTCCTGGGAGTGGGGGCGGTCCTGGTCCTCCTCCTCCCGCACCTGACGTTGGTGCTCGTCTCCTTCGTTCCCGAAGGCGCGTGGACGATCCAGATCCTGCCCACCCGCTACACTCTGGACAACTATCGGGCCCTCTTTTCGAGTCCTCAGCTCTGGACCCCGGTGCTGAACTCCCTCCAGATGGCGACTCTGGCTACCGCTGCCAACGTGGTCTTCTGCTTCGTGGTGGCCTATCTGCTCGTCCGGGGGCGATTTCGGGGGAAGGGAGGCCTTCTCACCCTGACCATGCTCCCCTGGGCCCTTCCGGGCACGGTCATCGCCGTGGCGCTGGCGACCACCTTCTCCGCAAACGAGCCCTGGTTCGGACGAATCCTCCTGGTGGGGAGCTTCTGGATCCTTCCCCTGGCCTACTTCATCCGAAACATCCCCCTGGTGGCCCAGGCCGCCGTGGCCTCGTTCCGACAGTACGATCCGGAACTGGAGGAAGCGGCCCATTCACTCGGGGCGGGATGGTTCACCACCATGAGGCGGGTGGCTGCGCCCCTCGTCCTGCCCGGGCTCATGGCCGGAGGACTCCTGGCGTGGGTTGCCGCGCTTGGGGAGTTCGTGTCCTCGATCCTTCTCTACACCCATCGGACCCGCCCCATCTCCATCGAGATCCTCTCGCAGCTCCGGGCCTTCGATTTCGGGGCCGCGGCGGCGCTGGGGGTCGTCCTGGCCGCCCTCATGACGGTGGTGTTCGCTCTGGGCGGCCGGTACGTGCGCGGAGGCCTGGCCGGCGCTCCCACCACCGGATCCCGCGGCTGACGGCGCGGCGGTCCCGGCAGTTCTCGGACGGTCTTCGGATTCTCAGTGAACGAGGAGGCTCCGAAGCCGCAGGGTGAGTTCAGCGGGGGTGAAAGGCTTTGAGATGAAATGGACCTCCGCGTCGGATCCAGCCATGGTGGCCACCATGTCCTCCGAGTGCCCCGACATGAGGAGGATCGGGAGGTCAGGCCGGAGGGCCCGAACCTTTTCGGCCAGCTCCGGACCACCCATCTCGGGCATCACCACATCGGTGAGGAGGAGATCGATGTCGTGCGGCGCCGATTCGAAGAGGTCCAGGGCTTCGCGGCCGCCCGCGGCTTCGATCACTTCGTAGCTCGACGCCTCGAGGATGCGTCTCGCCACCTGCCGCACCGGGGCGCTGTCCTCCACCAGAAGGATCCTCCCGGCCTCTTCCGTCGTCGCGGGAAGCTTCGGTGGCGACGGAGCCTCGGCCGTCGTTTCCTTCGACGCGGTGTGGCGAGTGTGGAGAGACGGGGACGGGGAATCCACCTGGGGAAACCGGAACCGGAAGGTGGTGCCCCGATCCTCTTCGCTCTCGACCTCCACAGTTCCTCCGCTCTGCTTCACGATCCCGTAGACTGACGCGAGCCCGAGCCCGGTGCCCTTTCCAACCTCCTTGGTGGTGAAGAAGGGCTCGAAGACCCGCCGTCGGGTGGATTCGTCCATTCCCTGGCCCGTGTCGGTGATGGATAGGATCACGTGACCGTTCCAGGCTTCCACGCCCCCCTGCTCCTGCAGCGCCGAGGGAAGACGTGTCCCATTGCGGACCGAGATCGTCACCGTACCCCCCTTCGGCATGGCGTCCTGGGCGTTCAGGATCACGTTCACCAGGATCTGCTCCACTCCGGACTCATCCATCCGGACCGGCGCCCGTTCCGGACTGAGTTCGGTGCGGAGCTTCACATCGTCGCGCAGAAGCGTCCGCAGCATCCGCTCCACATTGCGGATGATGTCGTTCAGGTAGACGGGACGAGGTTGGAGGACCTGCTTCCGGCTGAAGGCCAGGAGCTGCTGGGTCAGAGTCGCGGCTCGATCGCCCGCTTTGCGGATCTCCTCCAGGTCGACCCGTGCCGGATGAGTGGTTTCAAGGGTGTCCAGGGCCAGCCGGGTGTTGCCTCCGATCACCGCCATCAGGTTGTTGAAGTCGTGGGCCACGCCTCCGGCAAGCTGCCCCACGGCCTCCATCTTCTGGGCGTGGCGCAACTCCTCTTCGCGACTGCGAAGCGCCTCCCGGGCCTCGACCAGGGCCGTCACATCGGCGGCCACCCCCATGATCCGGCGCTGACCAGACGCCTCGTCCCCGACCCACCGCCCTCTGAGCTCGACGCGCCGGACTCGGCCGTCGGGCCTCTGGACCGGAAAGTCCAGCTGAACCTCCTCCTCCAGATTCTCCACGACACGGGCGAACGCATGGCGAAGACGGGCCAGATCCCTGATTGGAATCCGTTCGGCGAGCTTCACTTCGACCTGGTCTCGGGAGCCCGGTGACTCCCCGAACAGGACCTCCAGTCCTTGCGACCAGTGGACCTCGTTCGCTTCCAGCTGCCATTCCCAGGTTCCCATGTCGCCGGCTTCGAGTGCCAGGCGCAGACGTTCCTCGCTTCGTCGCAAGGCCGCCTCGGTCTCCTCGCGTTCGCGGACGACCTGCAGGAGGCGGTTCTCCCGTTCCTCCAGTGACCTGATCCGGTAGCGGTATCCGAAGACTCCCAGGAAGAGGAGCAGGAGCAGCCCGGCTCCCTGAGCGGTTCTTCGCTCCCAGAGAAGGGGTTCCAGCTCCAGGGGGAGCGTCGCCTCGGCCTCGGACCACCGGCCCTCCCGGTCGCTGGCCTGTACCCGGAAGTTGTAGCTGCCAGGTGGAAGATTCGTATACACGGCGGTGCGCCGATCCGACGCAGTGACCCAGTCGCCCTCGAATCCCTCCAGCCGGTAGCGAAAGCCGACCTGGTCGGCGGCCACCATGAGTGGGGCGGAGAACCGGAATTCCATGGTTCTCTGGGAGGGGGGAAGGGTGAGACCTCTCCCGGGTGGTACGGACTCGCCGGAGAGCACCACCTCCTCGATCACCGGCAGGGGAGGAAGGGAGAGGCGTGCCATGGCGAAAGGCTCTACCCGAACCGCTCCAGCCATGGAGGCGAACCAGATCGCCCCGTCCTGAGCCCGCCAGATGGCTGGATGGACCCCTCCGTTCGCCTCGGCGCTCCGCAGCCCGTCGGCACGACCGAATCGCTGGGGGCGCACCGGACCCCCATCCCCCGAGATCCAGGCCTCCAGGTCGTCACGGGAGACCCGGGTCACCCCCTGATTCGAGGTGAGCCAGAGGTAGCCCCGATCGTCGCCGGTCACGGCCATGACTTCGGAGCCGGGAAGGCCGGCCTCCGGGCCGAGCGCGCGGATCCCGCGGTCGTCCAGTCGAGCGAGCCCCCCCATGGTGGCGATCCACACGCTCCCTCCCGCGCCTGCGAAGAGGCTGTGGATCGTGCGGTGGGGAAGCCCGTCCTCGGTTCCGAAGGTTTCGACCGTGTCTCCGTGGATGCGCGCCAGACCGTCCCGGGTCCCCACCCAGAAGACTCCCGTGGCGTCTTCGAGGAGAGTGGTGACGTAGGTGTTCGGAAGCCCTTCATCGAGGCCGATGAATCGAGTCACGCCGGTCTCAGGGCGCCATGCAGCCAGACCCCGTCCTCGCCGTCCGATCCAGAGCTGTCCCTCCCGGTCCACGTGGGTGAGGGAAATCTGGCTGGGCCCCACTCCATTACCGATCTCGAAGTACTCGACTGCTCCGTCGTGGATTCGGACCAGGCCATGCCCCACGGTCCCCACCCAGATCGAGCCGTCCACATCTTCGGCCAAAGAAAGGATGATGCCGTCATCCGAGCCCCCTTCCAGGGAGAATGAGGTGACCTCGCCCTCGCGGATTCGGTTCACGCCCCGACCTGCGGTCCCCACCCAGACCGAGCCATCTTCCCCTTCGAGGAGCGCCAGGGCCACGGCCATGGAGAGCCCCTCCGGAGCACCGAAGGTCTCGAAGATTCCGTCCTGGAGGCGGATCAACCCTCCTCCGGCCATCCCGAGCCAGAGGTTTCCCTCCCTGTCTTCCATCACGTCCCAGATCAGGTTGCTCGGGAGTCCGTTCTGATCCGTGAGGCGACTGACCTCGGTGCCTCGGACCCGGAAGAGACCCGCTCCGTTCGTTCCAACCCAGAGCACGCCCTGGCGGTCGAGGTGGAGACCGAACACGAAGGTCCCGGAGAGCGTTCCATCGGGATCGAAGGGAGCCAGGGATCCTTCCTGCTCACGGTAGAGTCCCCTTCCCAGGGTGCCGACCCAGAGCGTTCCGTCGGGACCCACCAGGAGGGAACGGACCGGCACCTCCAGGAGGTCGGCCGGGCTGCGTTGGATTCGGGGAGAGGCGCCCTCCACCAGGGTGAGGCCTTCCGGTCCGCCGACCCAGACCCCGTCGGCAGGACCTGGAGCGATGGCCGTGACCATGTGGTGCGCCAGACCGTCCTCAGTCGAGAGATGGTTGAAGGTCCCGCCTGCGGACTTCCAGAAGAGTCCGTCATCCTCGGTACCGACCCAGAGACGTCCCTCCCCATCTCGTTGGATCGCGCTCACCGCCGTCCCGGAGATCCCCTCGTCCGGCCCGAAGGGTGTGAACTTGCCGTCTCGGTATCGAGTCAGGCCGCCTCCCCCGGTCCCCACCCAGAGGGTGCCGTCGGGATCGGTCCAGAGTGATTTGACCCAGGAGGCCGGGAGCCCCGGGTGCCCCTGGGGTGTGAACACGGTGAAGCGGACTCCGTCGAATCGAACGAGGCCCTGCTCGCCGCCCATCCAGAGATATCCGTCGGGAGTCTGGGTCAGGGAGTTCACGAAGTTCTGCGGAAGGCCCTCGCGCTCCGACCACTGATCCAGGTTGAACTGGGTCAGCTCCCGGTCAGGGTCCAGCCCCGGGAGGATCGCCACATCCTGTCGTGGAGTCTGGACCGGAGCTGAGGGAGAATCCCCTCCCTCCGGTGCAGGCGGTCCACAGGATCCGAGAACTCCGCTCCAGAGCAGGAGGGTGGTGCCGAGGACCAACCCCGGAGGACGGCGGCGGAGCGAGGCGAGACGAATGGTGGACACCGCCGAAGGGGAATCTAAGATTGGAGAGTGTGACGGACACGACGATCCGCGCACGAAGATAATCGGGTTCGGTCGGGGTTACAAAGTCCGACGCTAACCGTGTGGTCCGCCTCCACACGACGTCGAGGATGTAGAACCCAGACCTTCCGGCGGTGCACTGGTGCCACAGGAGGCGCGCTCTCCGGCTCCTCCCCGCAGGACCCTGTCAGACAAGGAAATCGTAAGTGGGGTGGTGGTATTCGGGCACCTCATTCCTCGGGGATCCCCGGGATGGCTCGCTGGCACAATTGATGAGATGAAGGGAGGCCGGAGGAGCGTCGGATTGAAGCGGAGCGCTCCGAACGGATAGCCGCATGAGGGACGGGGGATCTGATCTGCGAGGAGAGGGCATCTGTGAACGGGAGATCGGGAATCAAGGGGTCGACCCGCCGTCGGTCCGCCCGCGGGCTACAGCGGGCTCTGACCCGCAGCCTTACCCGCACCCGTGGGGACGACGCCCTCTTTCTTCTGGCGCTTTCAATTCTCCTCTTCAGCACCATGGATGCCATCTTCACCCTCCTCCTCGTGCAGACGGGGATGGTTCACGAATGGAATCCGCTCCTCGCCCGCCTGATCGAGGCCGACCCCCAGCTTTTCGCAAACGTGAAGAGCTTGGTGACCCATGCGGGAGTCTTCCTCCTTGTCCTTCTCGTGGACCGGCGCCTCTTCAGACGGATTGCCGTGCGCCGGATCCTCGAAGGGATCTTCTTGGCCTACTGCTTCATCATCCTTTATCATCTGAGTCTGATGGTCAGGGTCTCGATGACGGTGTAGTCCGGTGAGTCAGCGACACCCGCTCGTGGCCCATTTCCCCGACGCCCCCCGAGCAGCAGGCAAACATGAATCAGGAAGGCGAGTTCGCAGGATCGTCGCAGCCGGGTCCTCCAGGGGACGGATCGACGTCCCCACCCAGGAAGGGAGGAGGAAAGGGCCTGCTCGGGTGCTTCGGCTGCCTGGGAATCATGGTCATCGCCCTGGTCTTCATGCCCGTGGTGTTGGTGGGAGGCGCCTGGCTCATGCTTCCCACCCTGGTCTCTCCCGCGGATTCCGAGTGGACCATGCCGGAGCCGGACCCGGTGCGGACGCAGGAGGTGCAGGAGCGGATTCAAGGCTCCCGGGTGCAGCTCCAGGACGAGGGTCGGACGACCCTCGAGGTAAGCGAAGAAGAACTCACCCTGATTCTCGCCCAGGGGCTCGCCGAGATGCGTGACCGCCGGACTCAAGGGAGCCCGGGCGAGGACATGGGCCTGGACGAAGAGGAGTTGGCCCGGACGGCGGAGGGTACACGAGGTCGCGTTCAGATCGACGGAGGCAGCGTTCACCTGGATCTGGTCATGGACATTCCCGCTCAGGCCACCGGCCTTCCCTCCAGGCTCCGGGGAGAAACCACAGGGCTCCGTCTCTCGTTCCGCCCGAGGGCGGCAGAGAACGGGGTGGCGCTAAGGGTGGAAGATGCCCGGATCGGCCGGGTGCCTGTCCCGGTGAATCTGGCCCTGGGGCTCCTGCGACGGACCTCCGGCGGCCAGGAAAGCCGCTTCCTGGACCCCCAGACGGGAGAGATCTGGATCCCGGTTCGAGAGATCGGCGATCTGCCCGACGACGCTCGGATCGACGGGATCCAGGCCGAACAGGGCCGGATGGTCCTGGAGTTGTCCCGGAGATAGGATCCGCGTCCGAGGGACTGGTGTGGTGAGTCAGAGATTCGGCGAGGGACCGAGGGGCTCGGCGAGCTGGGTCTGGAACCAGGCCAGGGTATCGCGCGCCGTCTGGGCGAGGGGACGAAAGGTCAACCCGGCGGCCCTCGCGCGCTCCACGCTCACCTGCATGAAGCCCGCTCGATCCTCATTTGGGGGCACCCAGACCGGCATGTCGGACCAGGGACGGATGCCCGCTTCCTCCAGGGAAGCTTCGTCCATCCAGGCGAAGGAGGCCTGAGCCCCCAGCGCGTCCCGGATCCCTTCGAGCATGTCGCCCATGGGTCGTGGCTCGGCGGGACCGGTGGCGTTGGACCGGCCGCCTCGATCGTCCTCCACCAGTCGGATCGTCCACTCGGCCGGATCCCGGGCATCGATGATCTGGGTGGGGTCCGAGGGGTCCCCCGGAGCCAGCACCCGGCCCCCACGGTGGATCCCAACGGGCCAGTAGGTGAAGCGGTCCGTCGGGTCCTCCGGTCCGACGATGAGGCCCGGGCGCACGATGGTGGCTCGGTGCCCGAACCACCGCTCGACCTCCCTCTCCGACATCGCCTTGAGCGCGCCGTAGTGACCCGGTGGCCCCGTTCCACCGCGTAGCGCACCTGGTAGGGTCCGATGAATCCGGTTCCTCCGAGGATGAGGAGGTCCAGGGAGCGCGAGGGCCCTGTCGAACCGGAGGAGCCGACCCCGGTGGTGACGGGAGATCCGAGCCCGGCCGTAGGCCTGGGGTCCAGGCCGAAGAGGTGTGCCGGGATGAGGCCCACCCCGAGGGCACCGGCTCTCCCAGGACCGTGCCTCGGTGCCGCTCTTGCGTGCCGTGGGGCCGGCCCTGACCTTCTTCTCACCGGGTTCCGAAAGAGTCGGGAGCCCCATCCATTTCATTCCCCGACCCGATGACTCCTTCCCCCACCTCCCCCAGTCCCCATCACGCGCACGGGGTCGACCCGGACATCAAGGACCGGAACCTGAAGCGGCTCCGGCGGATCGAGGGTCAGGTTCGTGGCCTCCAGCGCATGGTGGACGAAGAGCGCTACTGCGCAGAGATCCTCACCCAGATCTCCTCCGTCCACCAGGCCCTCAGGGCGGTAGGACGGGAGTTGGTCCGAAACCATCTGAAGCACTGCGCGGCCGACGCCATCCGCAAGGGGCCCGAGGAAGCTGAAGCCATGTACGATGAGATCGTCGACATGATGCACAAGCATCTTCGCTGATCTTCCCAGCCCTTCATCTTCGATTCACGGGAGCCCTGGATCGGGCTCCGCAGTCCCCGCTTCCGCTTCACTCCTGCAGCCTCACTCCCGCAGAATGTACCCCTCGGCGATCTCCCGGAAACTCGCCACCTCCTTCGCCTGCCACTCCTCGTCGAATCCCAACTCCTCGGCCATGAGCCGAGCCGCTGCGGGAGCCATGGCCACGGCAGCCCGGGCGTTGAGTTGGAGGGCTCGCGTCCGACGGGAGAGTGCGTCATCCACGGTGCGGGCCATCTCGCTACGGGCCGCCCAGACGATCTGGGCGCCCACGGTGGGAAGGTCGGAATGGAGGCGATCTCCGAACTCGGGTCGGGTTCGGATCAGGTCTTCGATGGCCGGTGCGTCGGCTCCGTAGAAGGAGAGATCTCCGAAGCGCTCGGAGTTTCGATGGTAGCCGTGGATGTTGAGCTTTTTGGTGATGCTGGGGCGCTCCTCGAGGCGAGCGAGCATGGCCGCCTGGTCCACGCAATCCTCGGCCATGTTCCGATAGGTGGTCCACTTCCCACCGAAGATCGAGAGGAGCCCGGAGTCTCCGATGTGGATCGTGTGATCTCTTGAAAGCGAAGCGGTGCTGGCCCCCTCATCGGCTCTGACCAGTGGACGGATTCCCGCGAAAACACTCAGGACATCTCCGCGACCAGGGGCCTCGTGGAGGTACTCTGCCGCCGTTTCCAGGATGAAGTCGATCTCCCGGTCCAGGGCTCGGGGCTCGAGGGAGACCTCGTCGATCGGGGTATCCGTGGTTCCCACCAGGGCGTGCTGGTGCCAGGGGATGGCGAACATGACCCGACCATCACTGGTGCGGGGGACCATGATCGCCGTTTCACCGGGCAGGAATCGACGCTCCAGCACCACATGGACCCCCTGACTCGGGGCGATCATCGGCCGGGCATCGGGTTCGGCCATCTGGATCACCGAATCGGTGAACGCTCCGGTGGCGTTGACCACACACCGCGCCTCGACGGTGTGGTCCTGACCCGACTCCAGATCCCGGACCACTGCCCCGTTCACGAAGCCTTCTTCGTCTTTCGTGAGTCCAACGCACGGGCAGTAGTTGAGCAGCGTCGCGCCCTGTCCGCCCGCGGTCTCGGCAAGGTTGATCAGGAGCCGGGCATCGTCGAACTGGCCATCGTAATACAGGACTCCACCCCGAAGTCCCTTCTCGGCAAGGGTGGGAATCCGCTTCTTCACCTCCCGAACCGAGAGGAGTTTCGAGCGGGTGAACCCGTAGCGGGCAGCGAGGAGGTCGTACACCTTCATCCCGATCCCGTAGAACGGGGCTTCCCACCAGTCGTAGTTGGGAACCACGAACCCCTGGTCATGGACCAGGTGTGGCGCGTTCCGGAGTAGGATGCCCCGTTCCTTCAGTGCCTCCATCACAAGCGCTACGTTGCCCTGCTGAAGGTACCGAACCCCGCCGTGGACGAGCTTGGTGGAACGGGACGAGGTGCCCTTCCCGAAGTCGCTCTGCTCCACGAGGAGGACGTCGTACCCCCGCGAGGCGGCGTCCACCGCCACTCCGACCCCCGTGGCGCCGCCTCCGATGATCAGGAGGTCCCAGGGTTCGGTCCGGTGCTGTCGGAGGCGGTCCAACATTTCGGGTCGTCGCATGGTCGGGTCCTTTGCTTGGGTGCGGCGCGTGGTCGAGGGCTGAGGTCGGGGACGACCGGAGGGCTGATATTCGGCGGCAGAGTAAAGTGGGGTCGCCTCCGGTTCGCGGGCAATCGCCAGGTTGCGAGCCTGCCCTCCGGACCCGCTTGGCGACCCCGATCCCCTTGATTTTGTTTCGGATGTCGCAGCGTTGGTCCCGCCCTTGCATTACTTAGCTTGTCCCAGGACGCCTCCCCTTGTACGACAGAGGCTTTCTCTTCCAGAAGGGAGTTCCAGGGCTGGCAGGATGCGACAGATTCCTGCGAATTGCGGTAATGGTCCCCAATGTCGGGGCCGCGAGGCGGGAACGGGAACGATCACCTTGACGCGATGAGGTCCTGATGGACACGAGGCTTGAGTTGCTGGACATCCCGAAGCATGCATACGAACGTCTCGAAGAGGGGGCGGCACAGCTGGGGATCAGTGTGGAGGAATATGCGCTTCGAGCGCTCTGCCGCGAGCTGAATCGACCCTCGGTGATGGAACTCCTGGACTTCGCCGCACGGATGAAGTCGGGCTCCGCATCCTTCGACCTCAAGCTCTCCCACCCGATGTGAACCCCGAAGGGAGGCTCGCCAGGGGGGAGGGTCCTCAACCCTCTTCGTTTCCGTTGCGAGCTCCGATGACCAGCTCCGGGGTGATCCTGTCCCCACGCCCCAGCGCCCGCGACACCTCCCGAAACACCCTGGCGTCGGCGCCCCGCTTCTCCTTGGAGCGTCGCCGCAGCGACGACAGGGGAAGCGACATCCGCCGGACTCCATCCAGGCGATCTTCGTGGCGAGCCAGGAACGCCCAGTACAGGTCGGACCAGGGGCATGTGCGCTCCGGATCGAGCGGACACGCCTGGCAGTAGTCGCTCATCTTTCGTATGTACGGGGTCCCGGAGACGTAGGGCTTGGTCGTCATGAGAGGACCAGAGGCGAAGGTCCCCATCCCCAGGACGTTGGGCTCCACCACCCAGTCGTAGGCGTCGCTGTAGGCCACCCAGAACCAGTCAGTGAGTTCTCGGGGAGAGACGTCGAGGAGGGTGGCCAGATTGGACAGGACCATGAGGCGGGTGATGTGATGACCGTAGGCCTCCTCCCAGACGCCTTCCACCACCTCGTCCAGACAGTTCATCCCCGACGGCCTCCCCCACCACGCCTCCGGAAGGGGGTTGGCGGCCCCAAGAAAGGAAGGCGACGCCCCCTGGGGTCCGCTCCAGGATCGAGAGGGGCTCCGAGCAGCTGCGGGTTCCCCATCGCCGTCGTCCACCACGGCCCGGACATCCACCGTCGGCTGCCGACCCTCTGGCTCAGCTTCCGCCCCGTAGCCCTCCGGGAGTTCCCGGAAGCCGTCCGTGGTCCGGTGCAAATGGCGCACGAACTCCCTCCAACCCAGAACCTGCCGAACGAATCCCTCCTTTCCAGCCAGGGGAGTCTCCAGGGCTACCGCATCTTCCAGCACATCCCTGGGCAGCAGCCGGTGCAGGTTCAAAAGCGCCGAGATGCGGGTGTGGAACAGGGTTCGGCTGCGGGTGGACATGGCGTCTTCGAAGGGTCCGAAGGTGGGCAGGCACTCCGACCTGGCCCAGGACCACATCGCCGCAGCGTCCTCTGCGGTGGCAGGAAGATGGTGGGGTCTCAATGTCCCGGGATGGGCGACGAAGCTGGTGCGCACCAGCTCCAGCACCTCCTCCTTGATGGGATCCAGCGGAAAGGTGGGCTCCTGGGCCGCCGGAGGGTCGCCGTCCCATCGCTCCCGGTTCTCGGCGTCAAAGGAGTATTTGCCCCCCACCGGGCTCGACCCGTTCATCAGAATGCCGGTCCGCTTTCGGACCCGCCGGTAGAAGGCGTCCATGCGCCAGGGGGGAGCGCGGCCCGCCCCCTCCCTGAAGTCCTCCTCGGTGGTGAGCCAGCCCTCGTGGGGAACGACGTCGAGAAGTCCCTGCGTGACCAGAGGCGCAAGATCCATCCGGAGCTCCCGCTCCGCCGGCTCCATGCAGACCAGAGGGCCCAGCTCCCTGGTCAGCGGTTCCAGGAGTTCGCCGAAGGATCCCTCACCGGCCACGTGGCGGACCGCGACCCCCCGCCGGGCCTGCTCCAGAGCGAAGTGACGAAGGTTCGCCAGGACCAGGGCCAGCTTCTGCTTGTGATAGCTACGGCGGCGTCCCTTCCATCGACTTTCCACGAGTACGATTCCAAGGTCTCGACCCGGTGTCCTGGCCAGCGGCCCGATCCGTTCGGACAACTGATCGTAGGGCACGAAGACCCATCGGCGACCGGATGGATCGGGGTTGATCTTCGAAAGTTCGCGGGAGAAGGCGGACATGGAGCGCGAGTGAAGGCTCAGGTGATCTGACTCAGGACACTGGACCGACCTGCGTCATCGGGCCCATGGAGCCCGACACGGATCGAGAGGTCGGAGGAGGACCAAGACCCCCGAGCCCGAGGAAGGGTACCCTGGCCTTCTTGTTCCTGCTCCATCCCCTCGGAGTGTCCGGGCACTCCGAGAGCGCGACGGAGTGGAGGAGGCGTGAGCCGAAGCTGGACTCAGCTTCCGTCCGGCCGGGGCTCGATCTCGGCCCTCAGCTCCCGCTCCTCCATGGTGTGGAGGGTCGCCTGGAGTCCCCGGCGATACCCGATCGGCTCCAGGTCGAAGGCGGCCTGAATCTTCGAGCTGTCGAAGATGTAGTCGTGTTCGAACTGGTACATCATCTCCCGATTCTCCCGGAGGACCGGAACGAACCACCCCAGGACGCCCAGGAGCCACCTGGGGATCTCCTGCATCTGGTAGGGCTGTCGCGCCACTTCACAGGCCAGACGGACGAACCCGCCACCCGAGATGGGTTCCGGCGAAGGGGCGTGCCAGCTCTCCCCGTAGGCCTTGTCGGAATTGCCCAGAAGGGCGGTCGCCCGAGCGGCGTCGGGGGTGAAGGTGAAGGTATGGTAGGCCTTGGGGTTCCCCATCCAGCGGGGCGACCTGGCCTCCCGGATCCGCTGGATGACCATGGCGTGGGTGATGCTGTTTTCGGCGCCGGGTCCGAAGAAATCGGCGGCCCGAACGATGAGCGCCTCGACTTCTCCGGACTCCATGGCCTTCAGGAGGGTGGTGGCGATGCGGGCCCGGACCTCTCCCTTCCGGCTGCAGGGGTTGAAGGGCGTATCCTCGGTCATGGGCCCCTCGACCCGCCCGTAGGCGTAGACATTGTCGAAAAAGACGAGGCGGCACCCGTGGCGCGTGCAGGCCTCGATGACGTTGTCCATGATGCGGGGCCAGTCCCGCTCCCACACCTCCGCATCGTATTCGAGGCCTGCGGTCAGATAGGCCACCTCACTCCCCTCCACAGCCCGGGCCGTGGCGGTGCGGTCCAGCAGGTCGGCCGCCATGACCTCGTCGGAACGATGTTCCCGCCGAGGGTTTCGGCTCACCTGGCGGATGTGGTCCGTGTAACGGGGCAGGTGTCTGGAGAGTTCGCGGCCGATGACGCCGCCGGCGCCCAGGATCGTCTGCATGAGGGGGAGGGGAGAGGGGAAGGGGACGTTCCGATCACGGCAGGAATCTGGATGGATGGAGGCGAAGTGAACAAGAACCTCTGAACCGACCACGTTCCTCTACCGTCTCGCCGGCTCTCTGATCCAGGCCCACACCATGGCATGTGGTGTCCCACCTGAGGGTCTCCCTCGCCGGGAGGGCGGACCCGGTGTCACATCGCCGGGGGTCCATTCGTTGTCCGGGTGAAGTCGCGACGATGAAGACGCGGCGGACGTCGAGCGGGACGAGGCGACGATTCGTCCCCCCCCGAAGGCCGCTCGAGACCCTCAGAACCCGAAACGCAAAGAAGGAGCTCCGATGAGAAAGCGGATGTCCAATGGCCTGCCCCGACTCGTGCTC
This sequence comes from Gemmatimonadota bacterium, assembly GCA_007121555.1. Taxonomy (GTDB): domain Bacteria; phylum Gemmatimonadota; class Gemmatimonadetes; order Longimicrobiales; family Gaopeijiaceae; genus PWLA01. The sequence goes on from SKKH01000216.1 coordinate 14,547, forward strand.
GCGGCCCTGCTTCCCCTCGCCTTCGCCACAGCCGCGTGCGAAGAGAGCCCGACCCAGCCGCCCGCCGAAGGAGCCGGTGAGTTGCAGCCCGGTCACGCCCTCCTGTCTGACGGCACTCCGGTGGACCTCCAGCTGGATGGAGACCTCTTCCTGCCGGGAGAGCAGGTCGCGATGACCCTTCGCAACGGCTCCAGTGGTCCTGTGGGCCACAACCTCTGTTTCCACACCCTGGAGGTTCAATCCGAGGGAGAATGGGAGACCGCCGAGGGCTGGGAGGATCAGATCTGCACCCTGGTGATCCACTTTCTGGAACCGGGTGGGGAAGCCCACTCCCAGACGACTCTTCCCCAGGATCTTCCCATGGGAACGTATCGGCTGAGAGTGGCGGTGAGCCTCACCGACCGCGATGAATTCCGGGACGTGGTCTCCCCGGCGTTCCAGGTCAGCGAGCTGTCGAGCCCCTGAGGGAGGAGGCCCTCAGTGCGCCATCTCGTCCAGGAGTCGCTCCACCCGCTCCGTCTCCGAGGGCTTCATGGGATCGAACTCTCCGATCCACCGGTGGGCGATGACTCCGTCCGGCCCGATGAGAAAGGTTTCGGGGACTCCCAGAGTCCGAAATCGACTCATGATCGATTGGTCCGGATCGAGAAGGATGAGAAAGGAGATGTCGTGGTCCTCGACGAAGGACCGCACGGCCCCTCGCGCCGAGCCCCGGTCCACACTGGCCCCGATGACCGTGACCCCCCTGGGGCCGTATTCCCTGTGAAGGGCTTCGAGGGCCGGCATCTCCCGGACGCAGGGCGCGCACCAGGTCGCCCATACATTCAGTACGACGATCTGGCCCCGGAGGTCGTCCAGCCGAACCATCTCACCCTCCAGGCTTCGGCCCTCCCAGTCCGGCGCGGGGTTGCCCGCCACCGGGGGAGCCCCTCTCGGTCCTGAATCATCCCCGGTCCCACACGCTGTCAGGAGCAGGCTGAGGAAGAGGGGAGCACATGCGAACGCGAGACGACGAATCGGAGAGCTCGGGACGCGACGGAGGCGCGAGCAGCCTGGTGACCCCGCCGGAATCTCGAGTGCATCCTCCGAGCTCCGCGGCTCGAGGAACGGAGGATTGTGGCCTGCCCCCACCGGGCAGATCACGGGGCCCCCAGAAGAGTCATTCGAGCCGCGCGGGCCCGCTGGATCCCACCGCGACTCTCGGTCCAGGCGACAACGACCCGAAGGTCGTCCAGGCGAAGGAGCTGGGGGTGGGTACCCCCGTCGGAATCCGGAACCCGGATGCGATGGAGGATCTCACCCTCGGGGGAGAGGTGGGCGAGGCCGATGACTCGCCGACCCTCCTCGTCCACGTTCTGGGCCAGGATCGCTCCTCCGTCCGGTAGGGCCACCACCGCCGGGTGGGCGACGCCCACGGCCTCCCCCGTGACCACCGGTGTGGGTGGGGAGAAGCGATCATTCCCGACATACCTGCGGGCATGGTAGATCCCTCGTCGACCCTCGGCCCCGGTGTACCAGGCGGCGTGGATGGTGCCTGCCGGGTCCACGTCGAGCCCGGGGCCGGAGTGGGGACATCCCGGGTATTCCCATTCGTCCTCATGGATCCGAAGGGTGGCCCCCTCCTGTGGGGCGTTGAGAATTGGACGCATGACCGGATCTCGCACACTTCCTGGGAAGTGCTCGCGCCACGTTCCCAGGAGTTCGCCTTGAGGTGTGAGCGCCAGGCTCACTCTGCAACAGGGGCAGACCCGACCTTCGATTCGCCGGTTCTCCGGTTCCCAGCTGACTCCCAGGTCGTGGGAGACGGCAGCGAAGACGGTGGCATCTCCGTCCCTGGGGTCGGCGGAGTCTTCGAAGGCCTCGGGAGAGCGGGCGGCCTCCTCCCGTGTCAGCCCCTGGGCTCTTCCGCGCTCGATGCGTCGATCATCCCTCTCCCTCCCGTCCAGCCAGGCCACGACCAGTGTGGAGTCACCATCCCAGGCCGCTCCGTGGAAGGTGTTCCCCCTGGGCGGCAGGGAAGAGTGCTGAAGGGGATCCTGAAGATTCACCGCTGGGGACCAGGTGGCTCCGCCGTCCACCGTTCGGGCGAATCGCAGGTCGCTGGCCGCGAACCGGCGCCCCTCCACCTCCATGCGATTGTTCCAGAAGAGGGCGACCACCCCCGTCGCCGCCACCAACCGAGGCGACCCCTCCGCGTGCGGGTACAGGTCTCCGGGCTGGTCGTTCACCCTCACTGGAGTGGAGAAGCTCGAGCCCCCATCGCTGGAACGCGCGAACCAGAGGTCCCACTCGTCACCCCCCGCAGCCCCTCCCCATGCCAGGAGAAGGTCTCCGGTCTCGGGATCCAGCGCCACGGACGGGTCCGCGGTCTGGCTGAAGTCGGACAGGGCCGGGAGCTCCAGGAGCTCCAGCTCCGATTCGAGGTCGCTTTCACCAACCCCGCAGGCCGCGACCAGAAGCGCACCTGCCACGCATCCAACGCTCCGGCCCCTCATCGTGCCCACCGGTAGCGGAGGCCGACGAAGACCGCTTGAGGCTTCCCTGGACTCAACTCCGCACCGCGGAACGGGTTGTAGCTAGCCCGCTCGGCGTAGGCCTCGTCCAGCAGGTTCAGGACCCGGAGCTGAACGGCCATTCCCCTGACCAGGGGAGCCTCCGCCCGGAGGTTCCAGAGGTCGTGCCCTTCGTATCGGTTTTCGTTCGTAGGGTCCATCCAGAACTCCCCCATGGAGACCCATTCCAGTTCCATGTGTCCACCATCCAACCCGGGCAGGGGGGCTCGAAGGCGGGCGGAGGCCAGGTCCCGGGGGGCCTGCTCCATCCGGTTCCCGCCCAGGTCCTGGTTGGGACGGGGCTTCCATTCCACGTACTCATGGGAGGCCCGGGTCCATGTGGCGTCGGCCACGAGGTCTCCGGGCAGATGGAAGGACAGTCCCGCCTCCAGACCCCGATGACGGGTGCGTCCGGCATTGAGGCTCTCCCGAAGGCCGTCCTCAGGACGCTGGAAACTCACGATGTCGTCCTGGACATCCATATGGAAGAAGGAGATCTCGTATCCCAGCCGTTCACCCACGTTTCCGCGGAAGCCGCCGTCCAGGCTCCGGCTTCGCACCGGGTTCAGGCTGACCGTACTCTCCGCCGCGCCTTGTCTGAAGAGCTGGCCCTCGGAAGGGGACCTGAACGACTCCCGGAACGATGCGAAAACCCCCAGCTCGTCCACGATGGACCAGGCGGCCCCCAGAGAGGGTCCCAGGTTGGAGTAGGTGACGCGGGTGTTCGCGGGTCGCCGATGCGGGCCGTCCTGTAGGGGTGTCAGTGCGGAGGTGTAGTCGAAGGCCACGTCGTCGTACCGGACGCCCCCCGAGAGGTGAAGGCCGGGCCAGGGGTTGGAGTTGATCTGCACGTAGGGGGAAACGCCCCGGAAGACCGCCTCGTAGTCGTAGATTCGGTCCGCTCGCTCCCATTCCACCGCGAAGGACCCGTCCCGCGACACTGCGATCCGGTCCTCGGTCCGGTTCCCGGGGCTCCGGTCCAGGTCCAGCCCCGTCGTCACTCGTCCGCGGATCCCCGAGACGTCCTGGTGGTAGCGTAGCATCAGCCCCGTGGATGCGTGACCCGACTCGTAGATGACCGGATCGAAGTTGAGCATCCAGGAGGGCATGAGGTCCAGGGTGTTCCATCGGAAGAAGGGGGTGACCTGGACCACCGAGCGATCCGTGCGGCGCTCAAAGCGCGATGTGATGCGAAGCGCTTCCACGGAACGATAGGTGATCGGGTGATAATTCACCGAAGGATCCGACGCCAGGTCCTCCCGGGAGATCACCGACGGGTCCTCCTGGTAGACGCTGGACCAGGTGGCCGTGGTGCGAAGACTCCTCCCCGATCCCAGGGTTCGATCCCACCTGAGAGTGGCGCTCCGCCGGTCGTATTCCGAGTTGTCTCGCCAGTCGTCGCCTTCCGTGAGGTTGAGGTCGAGCCGGAGGCCATCGTTGTTCCGGGATCCCGAGGCCGTGGCAAGCAGGCGGGTGAACCCAAGGGAGTTCCCCTCCAACGTTCCCGCGAACTCGGGATCGACGGAGGCCGCTCGGGTCCCCACATCGATGACCCCGCCGATGGCGTCGCTCCCGTAGAGGGAGGTGCCGGGTCCCCGGATCACCTCGATCCGGTCCGCCTGGGGCACGTTCACCTCGTAGAGGGCATTGTGGTTGAAGAAGCCGGGAGACCGGGTCGGGACTCCGTCTTCGAGGAAAAGATAGACCGGCTGGGTCGTGATGGGCTGGCGGATCGCCGTCATGTGGCCCTCGGTGCTGGTCGGGCTGACCCAGACCCCTGGGATCCGATTCATGATCTCGGCCGGGTGGGCGGGGTTCACCTCCCGGATGGTCTCGCCGCTGACGCGTCCCACACTCGCTGCCGATTCTGCTCGACGCTGGAGCTCGCCGGAGACCGAGACCACCAATCCGGATAGGACTACCGGGTCGGGATCCATGGGGATCTCCAGGGAGGGGGCCTCTCCCCAGGTCTCTTCGAGCGTGGCTGTGAGGGTCACGGATCGGTATCCAATCCGCTCCACCTCCAGGCGGTGCTCCCCCGGTGGGATCCCGGCGATCCGAAAGCGTCCCGAACCGTCGGAGACGGCGTAGCGGCCCAGGTCGGGCGCACGGATGAGGGCGGAACTGAGACCGGACCCGTCGTCCGAGGAGACGACGGTCCCGGTCAGGGTCCCCGGCTCCTGAAGGGTGTGGCCCGGAATGGGACTGCCGAGAAGAACCCCCAGGGCGACGATGACGGCCATGGGGGGCGAGAGGGAAGGGGCCTTCGCTCTACGACGGAAAGGTGCTGAACGATGATGTGCACGATCGACATGAATTCTTGCGGGCATGAGAACACACTCCGGTTCGGTTCGACGAGTCCGCACCGGGTCGAGATGGGGTCGTGGTCCGCGATGCCACCTTCTCCCTTCCCAGGAGATGAGCACCGTCGGAGGCCATGGGCACGAGATAGGGGATTCATCTCGCCATCCACGAAGATCCGATGCTGGAGCTGAAGAGTCGGAACGCTCACCGCACGGGCCGAAGGGGCCCGGACGGGATCAGGAGTGGCTGGGTGGAGCCTGCGAGAAGGGAAGGAGGTGGGGAATGCAGCAGCATGGGGGACGGACCGCGTCGTCCTCCGAAACGCGAGGTGCCGGATCCCCGGACGGCGCGGGCGCCGGGGCCACCTGTCCGGTCCGGACCGGTGGAGGGGGAGCGGCGCCTCCGCAGAAGACTCCACACTCGCAGGTGTCGTGAGACGAGTGGGGGTCGTGGGACGAGTGGGGGTCGGGGGACAACGCCCCATGAGGGGCGGAGTGGTCGTGCCCATGTGCAGTGTGGTGGGCGTCCACGCCATCCTCGACGTCCTGGCTGTGAGGATCGCCAGGGGGGCCGGCCTTTTCCTCGACATGGGCCGCCGCATGGTGAGGACATGCCTTCACCCCGAGGGCATCGGTGGCTCCGAAGCCCAGGAGGAGGAACCCGCCCAGGAGGGCGAGTACGGGATGCCGAAGAGACTGCAGATTCATGATGGATCGAGGATAGATGCCAAGGACGGGATCTGTCAACGTTCCCTTGATCCCTGGATCGTGACGGATTGGTGCTCGGGATCATCTCCCCGAAGCGGTGCGCCGAATCCGCCCGATGAGGCGGCAGGCTTCCGCCGGAGAGAAAGAAAGAGTGCAGGGCGCTTCGCTGCTGCGACGGTTCCCAGCTAAGCCTGCCTTTCCGAACCGTCGAACCCCCATCCGTCCCCTCGGGTAAGGAATACAAAGACGGCGTATTCCCGGAGCGGCCGGGGCGGTCGGACCATAGCGGGGAGGATGGATGGAAGCCGGAGACAGGGTCGGCGAAGTTGATTGCGCCGTCGAGGGTCGCGCGATCATGCGCGGGGTCTCGGGTGGAGCCACTCTCCCCGGCATGGGGGTCGCGGCACTGGTGGGAATGGGGGTCGCGCTCTTGGCTACCCTCCCGACCGCGGCGTCCATCTCCCTGTCGGCGCTGCCCTCTGTGGCCGTGGATCCCACTGCGGTCGATCCTGGCTCCCACGAGATCCTCATCGATGAGAGCACGCTCGCCATCGTGACCTTCCGGGCCGGACTGGCGGGACGGCTGGCCCACGACCATCTGGTGCACGCCGGTGACTTCGACGCGTCCCTCACCTTCGACCCTGACGAGCCCGAGGCCGCGGCGTTCTCGGGGACCCTTCAGGTTCGCGACCTGGTGGTCGACGAGCTGGACCGGATGGTCCGCGTCCAGCCCATCCTTCAGGAATTCGATCTGCTTCCCCGGGAGTTCGGTGACGTGGGCGACAGCGGCCGGGCCGATGTCAGGGAAGAGATGCTGGATGAAGGGCAGCTCGACGCCGATTCCTACCCCGAGATCGCCTTCCGAAGTGTGGAGGTAACCCCGGCGGAGGACGACGAGGAATTTCCCTGGCGAATTCAGGCGGCCCTCACCGTGCAGGAACGGGAGCGGGCCACCGAGATGCGGGCCCGGTGGTTCGAAGAGGAGGGCCGGGTCCGAATCCAGGCTGGGGGCGAATTCCACTTCACTGACTTCGAGATCGAGCCCTATCGGGCCTTCCTGGGCTCAGTCCAGAATCAGGATCGCTTCGTACTCTTCCTGGACCTGGTGGCCGAGCCCACGCGGTAGAAGCCCGAGCCTCTCCACCCCCTCCACCACCAGGGCTCGTTTGCTTCGAGTCGAGAGCGACGACTATGATGGGCCGACACCTGGACCTGCCCTGCCACCCGGCCGTCTGAGCCAGGGGTTCCTTCCTCGACTGCGGGGAACGGAGGTCCGTTGCCGGAGAGCCACCCATGTCGAACCGTCGCGACTTCCTTCGCCATGCCGCCCTCGCTGGAGGCGCCCTCGCTCTGGGCCGGATCCCGGAGGGCGCCGGACCGCTCCGTACATTCGCTCCGCTCCCCTCGCAAGGGAACCAGAGCGCGGCCCCTCGCTCTCTTCGCCTCCTCATTCTGGGAGGCACCGGCTTCATCGGTCCCCATCAGGTCCAGTACGCGAAGGACCGGGGCCACGAGGTCACCATCTTCAATCGGGGACGCTCGGCTCCAGGGATGTTCTCGGGCGTGGAAGAGCTCACGGGGGACCGGGCGGCAGGTGAACTGGACGCGCTCCGGGGTCGACGGTGGGACGCCGTCATCGACAACTCGGCGGCCCGGGCCGACGCACCCTACTGGGTCCGGGACTCTGCGAGCCTGCTCCGGGATCAGGCGGACCAGTACCTCTTCATTTCCACCCGCTCCGTATTCCGGGACCTGAGTCAGGTGCCGGCCACCGTTGACGCCCCCGTCCTGACCCGGGAGACGACCAGCGGATGGAGCGAGGGGGATCCCTATCCCTACGGCCTGGCAAAATCCCTGGCCGAATCCGAGGCACTGGCCGCCTTCGGCGACCGGACCACCATCGTTCGGCCCGGCCTAATCGTCGGACCTGGTGATGAGACGGATCGCTTCACCTACTGGCCGGTGCGGATCGAGCGGGGAGGTGAGATCCTGGCGCCGGGTGATCCGGAGCGGGATCGGGTGCAGGTGATCGACGTGCGGGACCTGTGCGAATGGGTAGTTCGACTCTGCGAAGCTCAGACCTTCGGCACCTTCATGGGCATCGGTCCGGAGAACGGTCGCTCCATGGCCGAATTCCTCTACGGGATCGCCGGGGTCACGACCACACCTCTCAGCTGGACCTGGGTACCCCGGGAGTTCCTCGCCGAGCATGGGGTGCGGCCCTACCAGGAGATGCCGGTCTGGCGCCCCCCTACGGAAGGCTTCGAAGGCTTCGCCCGATTCGATCTGAGCAAGGAGGTGGCTGCCGGGTTGACCTTCCGGTCGCTGGCAGATACGGCCACTGCCACTCTGGAATATCACCGCAGTCGGCCTCGGGCTCGCCAAGCTGAACTGCGGGCAGGAGCGAGCCCGGAGCTGGAAGCCCAGGTCCTCCGGGCCTGGCACGACTCGACGAGTTGACCCCTGTGGCGAAGAGGGGTGCCACGAGTGGCATCGGGGACCCCTACTCCACCTTCAACCCCTCCAGATCCATCCCGGGCTCAGGAAAGTCCATCTTCAAGCCTTCCAGGGTCTCCACCAGGATGCGAGCCACCACGAGATTACGGTACCACTTGGAGTTGGCGGGAATCACGTACCACGGTGCCCACGGAGTGGAGGTCCGGCTCAGGACCGCTTCGAAGGCTTCCTGGTAGGCGTCCCACCGGGTTCGTTCCTCCAGGTCGGCGGAGCTGAACTTCCAATGTTTTCGGGGGTCGTCGATGCGGGACTGAAGCCGCTCCTTCTGCTCATCCTTCGAGATGTGGAGGAAGAACTTGAGGATCGTGGTGCCCTCGTCGGCCAGCATTCGCTCGAACTCGACGATGTGTCGATAGCGACGTTCCCAGACTTCGCTGGGTGCGAGGCCTCGCACCCGGACGACCAGGACATCTTCGTAGTGGCTCCGATTGAAGATTCCGATCTGGCCCCGGGCCGGAACCTTGCGATGGACTCTCCAGAGGTAGTCGTGATCCAGTTCATGCTGGGAGGGGGCCTTGAAGCTGGACACCGTGACCCCCTGGGGGTTCACGCTCCGGAAGACGTGACGGATCACCCCGTCCTTGCCTCCCGAATCCATCGCTTGAAGGATCAGGAGGACCCGGTGCTTACCCTGGGCCCAGAGGAGTTCCTGCAGGGTCCGGAGTTCCTCGGTCAGTTCGGCCAGGTACTCCCGGCCGAGCTCCTTCTTCCCGTCGAAGGTGAGGCGCTCGCCGGGGTCGTGGTCGCTGAGGTCCACCCGGGTGTCCGGGGAAATCCGATACCGGTCCATTCGAGGCTCCGGAAGTGAGGGTCGAGAGGTTGGTGCCGTAGCGCTCCGCTTCACGGGAATATAGGTAGACCTGGAAGCGACGCCGCCCCGCATCCGACGGTGTCACCGGTCCCACGGGTCCGATTCGACGGCCCTGGAGACGCCGGAACATGACGGAAAAGAATGCGCTATCGGTTGTGTTGTAGGCTGGATCATTCTCCCCTGGGAGGTGCAAATGCGTCGTGTCCTGGTCGGTCTGGATCGCTCGGAGATCTCCCAAGGCCTGGTGGAGGCCCTTCCGGCCCTGAGAAGCTGGGGGGTGGAGGAGTTGATCCTGGCCTGTGTGGCGCCCGTGTCTCCCGTGCCGCTCATTCATCGTCGAGACGGGACCCAGGGAGTCGGTGAGATGCTGGTCCGGGCCCATTCCAGGCTGGCCCCGCCCTTCCGGATCGTGCTGGCCATGGGGAGCGGGAACATCGCCGAGTTCCTCTGCGCGGAAAGCCGGGCCCGCGGGGCCGACGCCATCGTCATGGGCTCGAGCCGGCGGAATCGACTCCTGGAGGCGGTGTCGGGAAGTGTCGTGGCGGAGGTGCTCCGGCTCGCGCGAATCCCCATCCTCCTCTTTCCCCACGAAGCCATTTTGAACCAGCGGAGGAGAGGGCCGCTGGACCCGATCTCCACCCGGATCCTGGCTCCCACCGACTTCTCGCCTGTGGCGAACCGGGCGCTGGCCCGGGGGGCCGAGTTGGCTCGGGAGGAGGGCCTCCCCCTCACACTCCTCCACGTCATGGAGGGAGAAGGGCAGGGGAACGAGGATGAAGTCCGAGGCCACCTGGAATCCATGGCCGCCGATCTGCGAAGCGAGGGACTGGCCGAGGTCTCTGTCCTGGTGGGCAAGGGCGAGCCATGGGAGGAGATCGTCCGACTGGCTCATTCCCGCTACGATACCCTGGTGGTCATGGGGACCCAGGGTCGCGGTTGGATCCCCGAGATCATCCTGGGCAATCAGAGCCGGGAGGTGGTTCGTCACATTGAACTGCCGGTACTCCTCGTTCCAGATGGTGGGGCTGGACACGCAGACAGCGATGGGCACGGTTGAATCAAACCAGGGTTCTTTGCGTAGGTTCGAAATGAAGAGAGGGGGCTGCATTGGGCGGTCGCCGACATACCAGACTCCGGCCGACGGGGTCCCAGAATGGAGTTCAACTGATGGATCTAAAGGAGTGCATCCGAAATCTCTCCGCCTCCACGGCGTCCCTTCCCAGGTCTGCGCCGAGGTTCGCCGCTCTCACCCTGCTCTTCGGCCTCATGCTCCTCGCCACCGCTCCCCTCTCCGCGCAGTCGGCCCAGCTCGAGGACGTATTGGCGGAAGGCCGGGGCTACTTCATGGCTGGAATTCACTCTCAGGACCTGAGTGGGTTGAATGGGTTCCTGGATCGGCGAGACCTTCCGACCTTCTCGGAAAGTCGGACCTCCATCGGGGGCGGCGGTCACGTCCGGATGGGGCCTTTGCACGTGGGAGGGGAGGGGCATGCCCTCGTGCGGGAGCGGACTTCGACAGACGATTTTGAGCGGACGCTCACGGGCGGATACGGGTTCTTCAACCTGGGGTATCACTTCTCTCCGGAGGAGCGAGTCGACCTGTATCCCCTCATCGGGATCGGGGGCGGAGCCAACACGTTCTCAACGGTGGAGGTGGGGGCACCGTCCTTCGGTTCCGTCGTTCAGAACCCCCGTCGCGGTGCCACCCTGAATCAAGCGGCCCTCCTGCTTCAGGCGGCCGTGGGGACCGACTACCTCGTCGTTCTGGACGAGTTGCCAGGAGGACGCCGGGGGTTCATGGTCGGGCTTCGGGCCGGATATACGGTTCCCCTCTGGGAGAGCGACTGGGACATGGAAGAGTTTCGGGTCACCGGAGGTCCAGGGGTGGGACCGCAGGGATTCTATCTCCGGGTTCTCATCGGAGGGGTCGGGCGGGTGCGAGATTCGTGATCGGAGCGTCGCTCGAGTGCGCGCAACACATCGCGAATCCCCAGTGAATCTTCGTCCTTCCACGCCACGTTCGTGAGGCGCGGAGAGGGGGATCGGATCTGACCCTGGAGTCCGGGAAGCCAGGGAGCCCCCATCGGTCGGGCTCCCTGGCTTTCCCAGCGTTGGCGCGCGATACCTCCCCGGCCCCCTCCCAAGGTGCACTTGCATGGTGCTCTTGAGTTCTTCAACCTCCTCTCACCGAGTTCCTCGTGCAGTCGATTGGACGGATTGGCCCGTCCCCTGAGGCAACCCGGTCAGCCCGATCCGGTATTCCTTCGCCTTCGGGTGCCAGTAGATCCTGTACCCGTCTGGAGCGTACCCCGCCCCCGGCTTTGCGACAGCCATCCGCTCGTCCGGCTTGGATTGCAGAAACGCCCGGGTCACCATGGGCTCCTGGAAGATCACCCGGCCGTCCCAGGTCCCGTACAGGAGGGTGTGGGTGAACTCGTGTCCGTTGAACTCGGGGCCCGAGGGGTCGATCCAGTGAAGTCCCATCCGGGGAACGGCCACGACCCCGGGGTCTTCCTGAGCGAGGTGATGATGGGGAAGGAACCCCGCAGGGACCGCCGCTCCCGAAGGGAGCCGGCCTGCCCGGGTCGAGAACGCCGGGTCCCCGGGGTCGATGGCGTTCCGCTCCTCCAGTGAGATCTGGTAGAAGTGGATGTCGAAGTGAGGTCGGTCGTAGATCCCGGGAGGATCATGGCCGTCGGGAACCCAGTCCAGCTCGATGAAGCGGTACGGCGTCGGATTCTGGGCCGGCATTTCCAGGAGGAACTCCGCGACTCGGGGATGGCCCATCAGGTGCGCGTGTCCGGGGGGGAGGTCGTCCAGAGCGCCTTCGGAGAGTCCCACCCCCACTTCGACGACGGACCCTGCCTTCATGATCGCGTAGCTCCTCGCCGATCCCCGGCCTACGGGCACGACGGGTCCGTAGCGGATGTCCTCTCGGGCGAGTCGGTCTCCAGGTACGGCACCCGGATCGGCGGCCAACCCCGCTCCGCCACCCCTGCCCATTCCTGCCAGGACCAACAGGAAAAGGCCCGCAGCGATGAACACCCACCTCAATGCCCCCGACCTTTCCTCACCCGCCCCTACCTTACGACCCTCTTCTCGTGCTCTCATGATCACGCTCCTCGAACTGAAATGCATGGTTGCGGCCCGCGGGGTTGCGGTTCCACACCTGCAGGGTGTCGAGAAGGGATTACGCGCCGATTAATCTCCGGTGGGGCTCGTCCGTCGGGTCCGTAACGCCTCGAGGGTCCGGTCGTCCGGATGGCGGAGGGGGGCTGGGGTCACTCCAATATGCCCGCAAGGGGGCGCCGCTGGACGACGCCCCCTTACCGGATCGGACCTATAGAATTGTGCGAGCGGGACCCCGTCCGTCCTCGTTCGAGGGGCAGGGCCGGTGGGCGGCTCAGTTCCGGGGCACGAATTTCTGGAACCGCTTCCCGGTCTCGACCTCGCTCACGAAGATGTTGCCCTGGGAGTCCACGGCCACGTTGTGGGCCCAGCCCAGTTCGCCGGCCCAGCGGCCGCCGCGAGCGAAGTTGTTCACGACCTCGAGGCTCTCGCGGTCCACCACCCAGACCGTCTTGTTCACACCATCGGGCACGTAGAGGTAGGTCTGCGCGTCATCGGGGGAGAGGGCGACGTCCCAGGTCGAACCCATGGATCCGGTCTCAGGTCGAATCACGAGTTCGTCCACGAAGGTCCCGTCGCGCTCGAAGACCTGAAGTCGGTTCTCGGAGCGGTCCACCACGTAGACGAGTCCGTCGTCGGACACGGCAATTCCATGGACCGGGCCCTGGAACTGCTCATCGGGGTTGTCGTTGCCGTCCTCGGGCTCATTTCCGAAGGCGCCCCAGTGACGAAGGTACTCCCCGGTCTCGGCGTCGAAGACGATGACTCGACGATTCTGGTACCCGTCCGCGATGTAGACCTCGTTCTCCTGGGCGTCCACGTGGATCGCTGCGGGCCCCCCCAGTGTCTCGGTGTCGTTGCTCCCTCCCGTGGCTTCGGGTCCAGCGCCCTGTCCGATCTGGAGGATGAACTCCCCATCCCGGGTGAACTTCAGCACGTAATGACCGCTGAAGCCGGCGTTGGCCGCACCGCCTCCGATCCAGACATTGTCATCGTGATCGACGTAGATCCCGTGTTCTTCCTGAGGCCAGTCGTGCTCACCGTTCTCGCTGGGGCCTCCCCAGGCCTGGACCACGTTGCCGTCGGGATCGAACTCGATGATCGGAGGCGCCGGAACGCAGCACATGGCGATGGGCGGATCCTGGGCGGCCCCGGCCCGAAGATCCGAGAGGCTCACGGGGCGGTGGGCCACCCAGAGGTGATCCCGAGAGTCCACGGCGATGCCCGACACCTGCCCTACGATCCAGTCATTGGGGAGGGTCTGGGGAAAATAGGGGTCCACCTCGAAATCGGTGGCCGCGACCCCGGTCGCAGCCGTTTCCGGGGCAGCCTCCGTGGCGGCATTCTCCACCTCACAGGCCGCCAGACCCACGACTGCCAGGGCGAGGAGTCCTCTCGTCGCCCCCTTCCACGATGCCGTCTTCATCCCCATGCGTCTCCTTGATCTTGAGTGAGCCTCACTCCTTCTCGCGTTCGTCCGACAGCGACGATGCTCCGCGACCATGCACACTAGGGCCTGGGAGCC
>SKKH01000270.1 GCA_007121555.1 Gemmatimonadota bacterium
GAGAGCGCCAACTCTCCTCCGGACTCTCCAGGGCCCCCATGTCGTGGAGCTGGGTCACTCCCCGGGTCAACGCGTGGAGGACCGCGGCCTGGATGGCCCCCCGCCGCTCCTCGGTGGTGGGGGGAGGTACAACCCGCGACATGAGCCCCATGGCCCGCTCCCGGAGGATCCCGGTGGGTTCGCCCGTGGCCGGATCCCGGTCGATGAACCCCCGTTCCGGGTCGGGCGTCTCGGCGGTGATTCCAGCCAACTCCAGAGCTCGGCTGCTGGCCACTCCCATGTGGAGATCGGTGCGCTGCAGGAAGACGGGTCGTCCCGGAGCGGCCCGGTCCAGCCACTCCCGGGTGGGAAGCTCCCCGCCCCAGTGGGTGTGGTCCCAGTCGCCCCCCAGGATCCACCCTCCGTCGGGCATCATCCGGGCCCGATCGGCCACCCCCTGCACGAATCCGGCGGGAGAGACGGCGGCCCGGAGGTCCACCCGGAAGAGGTGGAGTCCGCCGGCCTGGAGGTGCACGTGGGCATCCACGAACCCGGGCACGATGGTCCGTCCCTCCAGGGGAAGGATCGCCGTGGTCCGGCCGTTCAACCCCTCGAGCTCGTCGGCGTCCCGGCCCAGAGCCAGGATCCGCCCGTCGCGGATGGCCAGCGCCCCGGGACGGGAGGCCCCATGCCCCGTCCAGATCCGGGCCTGGGTGAGGATCCAGTCCGCCGGTCCCCTGGCGGCCTCGCCCGAGTCGCCCTGGGTGGAGCGCTCAGCCACCGAATCCGTCTCCCGGCAGGACGCCGCCCCGAACGAACCGCTCGAGCACCCGGGCGGCCACCCGGATCTCCTCGACGGGCACGGCCTCGTCGGCGGTGTGAGCCCGATCGATGGCGCCGGGGCCGAAGCAGAGGGCGGGGATCCCGGCTTCGTTGAACCAGGCCGACTCCACCCAGGCCGACATGCCGGCCAGGGAGGGCTCGCGGCCCTCGCCGCGGAGCGCCGCCCCCAGGTCGGCGACCAGGGGGTGGTCGCCGTCCAGCTCCGAGGCGGGGCGGGAGAGGCCGGCCCGGACCCGGGCCGACAGGTCGGGGTCGGCCGACCGCGCTCGCTCCACCGCCGCCCGCACCCCCTCCACCACGGCGTCGGGGGTCTGTCCGGGCAGGGTCCGGGCTTCGAGTACCATCTCACAGTGGGCCGGATAGACCGGGGGCGCGGTCCCGCCCTTGATGGTGCCGGCGTGGATGGAGGTGGGGGCCAGGAGGGGATGGTCGGCCTGGACCTCGGCCTCGAACCCGTCGAGCTCAGCCAGGATGCGGCCCGCCCCCCGAATGGCGTCGCGGCCCAGGTCCGGGCGCGAGCCGTGGGCGGCCCGCCCCTCCACCTCCACGTGGATCCAGGTGAAGCCCCGATTCGCCGTGCAGAGGGCCAGCGAGGTCGGTTCGGTCACCACGGCCCGGTCGGCCTCGAGGCCCCGATCCAGGAGATCGCGGAGCCCGATGGAGGCGAACTCCTCGTCGGCGGTGAAGACGACGATGAGTTCGCCGGGGAAGGGATCGTTTCCCGTCGCCAGGCGGCGGGCGGCGGCCAGGATCGCTGCCAGCCCCGCCTTCATGTCACAGCTTCCCCGGCCCAGCAGTTCGCCGTTCTCGACCCGGGGCTCGAAGGGCGCGATGGTCATGCCCTCGACCCCCACCGTATCGGTGTGGCCGTTCAGGATGGTGCGGGGCCGGCCTTCGCCGAGTCGGGCCACCAGCGACGGACGTCCCGGGGTCGTCTCCACCACCTCGACCCGGAACCCCCAGCTGCGCAGCCAGTCCTCGCACACGCGCGTCACGTCGGCCTCCCCGGCCGCCCCCTCGGAGAGATCCGGGTTCACCGAAGGGATGGAGACCAGCACCCGGGTCATCTCCACAGGGTCGCCGCTCTCGCCGGCCTGCCGGGGATCCAGTCCCGGCAACCGACCCGGCGCACCGTTCTGTGAGGACCCCCCGGGAGATCCGGTGGCACCGGAGCCATGGGATCGAGGGGTGTCGGGGCTCCCGGAGGGGCGCCCTGATGGGGAGGGAGGGGGAGAGGTAGGGGTCATGGCACGCCGATCCGTCAGAATTTCCAACGCGAACTAGAAAAAATAGAGGGTCCGGCGCTCGTCCGGCCCGTGCGCTGGAACGGGGCCGGCGGCGGCTCGGGCCCGGTCGGAAACGGCCTTCCGGCCCTTCGAGTGTCGAGGACAGCCGGAGCCTTGGCGACGGTATGGTTCCTGCTTCAAATCAAGGAGCAGTCACCCCTTCCCCGTTCTCACCCGAGAGAGAAGACCGATGCGATCCCGCCTCTCCATCTCCCTGGTCAGCGCCGGCCTCGTCGCCGTCGGCGCTGTGGTCGTCGGAATCCTGCGCGCCTGCCCCCGCACCGCCGCCGGACCCCAACTGGGCTCGAGCGGCTCGCTCCCGAGGCTCGGAATCCTCGACCGGACCGGCGGACCGAGCGACACCAGTTCGTCGGAGGAAGAGTCGCTCCTCGACCGCCTGCGTCAACGAGGGCTCTGAGGGTCACCCACAGGACCCGCGGGCC
>SKKH01000015.1 GCA_007121555.1 Gemmatimonadota bacterium
GCCGTCGCGGTCGGGTATCGCTCTCGCGAACGACGAGTCGCACTGCGCGACCTTCAAGGTCTTCGAAGCCGAGATCTACCTGGGCACCTGCGGATCCCAGTTCAAACACGGCCTCGGCGAAGGAACGCTCCGCCATCGTGTGAAGCCCTCCTCCCGCGATCCCGTAGGTGCTCGGATCCAGTCGCACCTCCGGATCGTGGAAGACGTCCACCCGCCCGTCCACCCGCCAACCGAGGACGATGATCCCTCGACCGTGCACCGCATCATCGAAGGCCTGGGGTTCGAACCCCAGGTAGACCCGATCCGGATCCCCTTCGAAATTGGCCAGGAGGAGCCCCGCCATGGGGTCGGTGTCGAGGTGGAAGGGCGAGACTACGGGAATCGCGGAGGTGCCGCCTGTGCCGCGTCCCCCGTCCTCATAGATGGATTCGGGGTTGGGTGGCGCCTCCTCCCAGGGTGCCTCGGCAAAGGGCCGCGTCAGGATCAGCGCACCGGCCGCCAGGGCAGCGGCGCCGGCGCCGGCCAGGACCAGAAGCCCTCGGCCGACGCGGCGACCTCGTTCAGACTTCGAGTTCATCTCCCTTCCTCCCGGGTCCTCACGCTGCTCCTCGAACACGATCGGGTTCGGCCGACCCAGCGGGTCGCGCCGCATCCATCGGGTCCATCCCCCCGATCCCTGACCCACGATACTACAGCTGTAGCAACATCCCGATCGACCCGGGTGCAGTGCTGCGGAACCCGAACTTTTCGTACAATCGGCCCGCCGTGCCATCGGCCAGGAGCGTCACCTGCGCTGTGGACGGCGCCTTTTCGCGCAGCCGATCCATGAGGGCGCCCATGACCTGCTTCCCCAATCCCTTCCCCTGGAAATCCGGCGCGACCGCCACATCCACCACCTGGAAGAACGAACCCCCGTCGCCGATCACTCGGCCCATGGCGACCACGCGGTCGCGGTGAACCACATGGACCCCGAACCAGGTGCCGGCCAGCCCGACTTCCGCTGCTCGCCGGCTCCTCTTCGACAGTCCGGCCGCCGCTCTCAGCTTCACGTAGCTGTCTACATCCGGGGGTTCGGGTACCAGTTCGTAGTCCGACATCGGGGCTCCTCCTCCCTTATGACCGGTCGGGGACGGATCACGTCCTGCACGCTCCCGCCCTGCCAACCTACCATCTCAGTGGACCCGGGCCAGCCCCGGCTGACGCTTCGACGGCGCCGGGTCCGGGAACGAGGACCCGACGAGCGCGATTGCGCCCAACACCGCATCCTCTTCGTTGCGTTCCAGTCTTCCTCTTCGCGGTCCACTCTTCAGTCCGGAAACCCAACCCGAGGACAGGCGGCCAGGATCAGGTTCAAATCTCGGACCTTGGGCCTGAGGGGTTCTCGAACGAGGAAGACGGCATGGAGCTCCCGGCAGATGCGTCATTGGAACGTGGGAGGTCGCTCTCAGGAGTTCGAGGCGCTCGGAGCACGAGGTGGGCGAGGCCCAGCCCGAGGAACCCCACGGCGAGCCATTGCCAGAAGGCGAAGCTGAGCCATACGGGTACACCCATCTCCCTCCAGTCCGTGTTCACCCAACCCAGGTCCCGCTGATCGAAGTAGAGGGTGACCTGGCTCAGCCCCACCGCCACCAGGGGTGCGAGGACCAGGAGCGCGGGCCAGATCGATTGTCCCCCGTGCCGGACACGGCGGATGTGGAGCCCGAGGACCCCCCCGTAGAAGCCCAGGAAGGCAACCAGGGCCGCGGCCTCGTGCCCCTTCCGATGCACGACCGACAGGTCGAGCCGGAGAAGCCCTTCCAGACCCAGGAGGATCCCGGCGGCCACCCCGAGCCGGAGGAAGCACACGGACCGAGATGTCCCGGATCCCGACCGGACTCCCGTTCGGGCCAGATAGCCCGTGACCGGAACGAGGAGCAGCATGCCCACCAGAAATCCACCCGAGAGCCAGAGGGCACCGTCGGGATTGCGTCGCTCGGAGGCCAGCCTCGAGATCACCGTATAGGCCCAGTCGAACCCACCCGGGTAGCGCCAGGCGGCCAACGCCACACCCAGGGCCACGGCCGCGACAGCGCCGCCGAAGCAGAGGAAGGCCGGGCCCCGCCTGGGGCCGAGAATCAGGTCACGCATGAAGCGAGAGAAGCTGGGGTCGAGGCTCGAGGATGAGGGCGGTCGCGGCGGCGCCGGTCCCGTTCGAACTCTCATACACCGAACCGTGCCGTTGGGGGTGCAGAGGCGGGAGAGCGGCGGAGTGCGTGGGTGGACCGTGACGGATCAGTCCTCCATACAGGCGCGCCGGTCCGCGACCACCAGGCATCCGTCCTCGAAACGGAGCTCGATGGTGTCCCAGGGCGGCCCGTCCCGGACGCCGGTATACCCTCCCTCCGTGGTCGGGATCAGAATGAAGGTGGGCCAGGGTCCGCTGAACGTTCCTCGGTAGGTGCCGTCGCGGTTCCAGACCATGTTCCAGTACTGATTCCAGTTCTCGAATCTTGCGTGCACGAAGGTGGTCCACGGTCCGAACTCCGCCAGGGGCGAGCCGGGACGATTTTCGAAGGAACCGACCAGATTCAGTGATTGCAGGTTGCCGATCTGTGAGATACGGTCGAGCAGGATGCGCGTGGGCGGCACCGGATCCTGGTCCTCGTCCACCATGCCTGCGAGCGCATCCTCCTGGCCCGCTTTCAACCGCTCCATGGCGGCCATGGTGCGCTCGGTGAGATTGGCCAGGTGCTGCCGCTTCTCCTCCGCGGGGCTCAGCATCAGGTCCAAGGCGGATTGGCCCGAAACCCTGGCGACGAGCCGCGTGTCATCGGCGGTCAGCTCCATCAGAGCCCCGTCCAGATGGTAGTCCCCTTCCCGTTCCCTGGCCGCCTCCGGTCGGGCCTCGGCGTCGGGCTCGACCAGAGGCGGCATCAGGAATCCGGGGTCGAAGGCCGCGGCAAGGAGGGGGCCTCGCTGCCGCTCCGCGGCGATCATCGACGTGTTCCCCTGGATGTAGAAGAACACATCCGGCTCGGGGAGCCAGACGAAGTCAGCCGAGAAGACCCGGTTGCTGCCGTTGTGGGCGATCATCGGACCCCACTGCGTATCCCGCACCTCCCAGCCATAGGCATACTCGGAGTCACTGGGTCCCTCGGTGACGTATCCCGTGGTCCAGCGCCGGGTCGCTTCGGCGTCCAACACGCCCCGGCCCCGGACGGTGTTCAGCCACCGATTCATGTCATCCACGGTGGTGTGCAGGCCTCCGTTGGCCCGGAGGTGCCAGTTGGGGCCGTCGTCCAACCACCCGCGCCCGTGGACCACTCCCCAGAGCTCGCCGTCCAGGTACCCCAACGCCATCCGATCCCGGTCCCATTCGGGCAGGACGTATCCGGTCTCGGCCAGTCCGCCGGGCAACAGAAACTCATTGCGCAGAAAGGCCTCGTATCCCATGCCCGATACCCGTTCCACGATGCGACCCAGCAGCGCGTATCCGGGATTGGAATAGGCGTATCTCGTGCCGGGCTCGAACTGAAGGGATGTCCCCATGACCCGCTCGACGTAGGCTCGGGCCTGGATGGGCTCGTCGTCCGGACCGACGCCCCCGGGTAGGCCGGAGGAATGGGTGAGGAGCTGGTGGATGGTGATGGCGCGCTTGTCTTCCGGAAGTCGATCGAAATACAGGTGGATGGGATCGTCAACGGAGAGCGCCCCGCGGGTTTCCAGGAGAAGGATCGCGGCGCCGGTCATCTGCTTGGTGATCGAACCGTGGGTCTGGACAGTCGACGGAGTATAGGGTCGTCGGGTGTCCCGATCGGCGAGACCGTACCCCTCCCGCAGCACCACTTCACCGTCGTGTGTGACGATGATGGCTCCGGAAAATCCGAGGGCCTCCATGGCGGAGAGGTAGCGGTGCATCTTGCCGCCGATCTCGGATTCGCCGGCGACCGCTTCGTGGTCCGACGTGCGTTCGCCCTCGGAATGGGGTGGGAAGTCGCCGCCTCCGCACCCGAACAGGAGAAGGACGGATGCCACGGCTGCCCTGCGGATTCGGTGCATGTGGATCCCCTATGGTCCAGGTGAGGGGGCAACGAAAGGGCTCAGACGGTCACCGGTCCCAAGTCGAAATCCCGACCCGGCAGCTCATCAAGATGCTGCTTGGGACCGGTGTAGGACTGAAACAGAGCGTGATGGCCCGGGTGGGACATCTCGCCATCGCGGCGGTAGTAATCAGCCACCCAGGACAGGAGAAAGGCAAGCTTCTCGTCCTGCTCCGCCTTCGAACTGTACTTGTGCGGCTCCCACGGGCGAGCCCTGCAGTTTGCGAGGCATTGCTCAAGCCCCGGGTCGAGAAACAGCAGGTGTGGCTCGTACTCGAGCGCAACCCCGACGAGAGTTGCATAGCAGCCTTCAACGATCCATCGCTCCGCTGCGTCGCAGAACCTTCGCACCTCGGCGGCTGCTTCCACCGGACTTCGCGGACGCGCGATCTCGCCTGGCTCCCAGGCCACAGTGTCCAGATCCAGGACCTGCGCAGCGTAGAAGGCCGCGAGCCGCCGTGCCAGCGTCGACTTTCCGGAGCCGGAGTTCCCTATGATTGCGATCCGCATGTTCTCTCCGTCTCGAAGCCACAGGCGTTCACTGAACCGCCCGGATGTGTCGGAGCCTCGAACGTTGGAGGGGTGTGTGCGGCCTGTGCCCCGCGAGACCTGAAAACCCTCTCATGACCCCAGGCTCGGGGAGCACTTCTACCTCAACCTGTCCAGCCGACCCTTACGCTTCGCCAGATTCCGATAGTCCCATTGCGCCTCCCGGGCCAGAAGGTGGCAGAGGCGCATCGCACGCAAGGCCACTACGTCGCATGAACGAGAGCCGGGATGCCCCTCTTGAGGCGGTCCGACCCCGGGTGGATCCCCTGTGCCCTCGACCGGGGCTGACCCACCCGACGGCTACCTCTTTGGCTCATACCGCATTGCCACCGCACCCGAGCCGAATTCCAGCCGACCCACGGGCCTCAAGTCGACATGCTTCGGTAGCCCTGCGAGCAACGTCGGACCGTGGCCCGCCAACCTGGGATGCACCACGAATTCGTACTCATCGATCAAGCCCAGCTCGGCCAACGCCAGCGGCAGCGTCACGCCGCCCACGAGAAGGCCCTTCCCCGGCTCCCGTTTGAGCCGATCCACGGCCTCCTCCAGATCCCCGCGCAGGAGTTCCGCATTCCAATCGACCCGGTCCAGGGTGCTCGAGACGACGTACTTCTTTATCGTGTGGATCGTCCGGGCAAAGGGCTCCATCCACGGCTCCATCCAATCAGACCGCACCCCCGTCTCGGCCGGCTCCCGCCACGCCTCCTCCATCATTTCGTAGATCACCCGACCACAGAGGAGGGCGTCGGCCTCCGCAAGGTTCTCGGCGTGGTGACGATGCAGGTCTTCGTGGGGTGGGACCGCGCGATGATCACAGCAGCCGTCCAGGGTCACGTTGATGGAATACCGAAGGGGTCGCATCGGGTTGAGCCTCCAGCATCGTGGATCCATAGCCCCAACAGGAGCACGTCACCCTACCCCAGACCGCCGCTCCGTTCTGAGAGGGGATGTCGGGTAGACACAATGGGAGGACCGGCCTCCTCTGGAATGCGCGGGTTGGCGTGCCCGTTTCGAGGAGGCAAGACCAGCGCGACGTCCAGCCTCGGGCCTGAAGCGAGTGGAGACCGGCCGGTGTCCATTCGCTCCGTAATGTTTCAGCTTGGACTCGGAGTCCACAAGGATTTCCATCACGACCGTGGTCACCGCCCCGGTCCCACCCCAGGTTTGACCGCGAGGTAGTAGTGGTTCTCCCCTTCATCCTGTCGCTCATCCACGAGCACCAATCCTGCTTCCTCGAGGAGTGAACGGTAGGCATCAGACCCCAGTGACACTGACCTGGCGCTGGTCAGGACATCCTCCCACTCGCACACCTGAGAGGGCGCGGTGAAGAGAAATCGGCCGCCCTCGCGCAGGGCCCTGGCAACCTTGTGGATCACAAGCTCCTGCGTCCTGGCCGGGAGCAGGAACATGAGCCCCCAGGCCACCACGCCATCGAACCTCCTCTCGAATAGTGTCGACCTCTCGATCGTCTCACACTCGACGGGGACTCCGGGAAAACGTGCACGAAACATGGCCACCATCCTGGGAGAGGCGTCGACGCCGTAGACTCGATTCCCCACCTCGATCAGGATCTCGGAAATGGGCCCCCCGCCTCCGCAGCCCAGATCCAGAACGGCCGCTCCGCGAGGCAGATCGCTCATCCATTCCCGAACGGTGGCGACCCCGATCCGAGATGCGGACCGGATCCCCATGAACGCCTCGGCCGCACCTTCGTAGCCCTGCGATTCGTCCACGCTCCCCCCCTTTGGCACAGATCGAAACGTCGGGGCTCTCATTCACCCCCGCTCGCCGCCGCCTTCGGGTTCGGCTTCATCCAGAACGACCGATTCATGGATGGCAACGAGGGCATCGGCTCTGTCACCGCCACAGGTTTCTCATCCCTCACGGGGATGAGATCGAAGCTCGCGCGGAGGTCCGGCCGGACGGGCCCCGCCAGCAGTCCGGGAGCCGGACGGTCCCACATTCATGCGGAGTCCGAACGTCGTTACGGCATCGTTCCTTCGCTCCTCAAAGCGATCGCGAACATCCATGGACGTGGAGGGCTTCGAACCCCACGCTCAGCCAGCTGACAACGCCTGCTCGTCTTCCGACTTCGTGTCCGGAAGGACGGCCTGGTAGACCGCTGCCATCGAGGTCCAGGTCACCAGTATGAGCCCGGCGCTCGCGGCTCCAGTGGCAATCCCGCGCTCACCCCGGAGCACAAAGTCGATGCTGACGAGGATGATCTGGGACGCCGCGATGATGAGTGCAGCCTTCACCGGGCGCCCGATCTGCCGACTCACCCAGTCGAGGAGGAGCACAGAAAGAACCATGTAGACAAGGAATCCGAGCGCCGCCGGCACAGGAGGAGCCGAGGGAGAATCAGCGGAGGCGATGGGTTCGAAGAAGTGGACCACTCCCACAAACGTGATGATCGCTCCCACCACCGCCGTCGCCACAAGCGCCCCGATACGTCTCGCCATACTCGCTCCCGGAAAAGCAAACCGTGCCTGGTCACTCGACCCTCTCCCTCCCCTTCGGTCCCCGGGCCGACCCCCATCACCCTCGGCCTTCCTCGGCAAGGGCTCGGATCATGCATATCGCTCTGGCGAGCTTGCCGTGGTAGCACGAGTCGTGCGAATGCCCGATCCGTGGCACTCCGAGAAGTCGGGGCGGACGCTGCGGGAGCGACCGCGACCGGAACCGCCTCCGCTGGAAGAGTCCCGACGGCCGGTCAGGGCCCATCGCGAAAGGGTTCAGCAGCATCAGACCCCTCCCCTCCACAAGATGAAGCATCTTTCCATCTCAGTGCCAGGGACAACGAGGCCCGTGACCATGAGCACCCCAGCGGTGCCGGCGTACCGATCGCGACTGCTCGATCTGGCCTCCCACGACTCCAGATCTCATGCGCGGCGATCGCCCCCAGAAGGACCACGCCCCCCCGAACCCATCGATCACATCATTGGTGACCCTGGCGGCCGGCGGCGGCAACCCGGCGTCAGCCGCCATGGTGCCGCGCGATCTCCTCTTCACTCAGGCGAAGGAAGCGGGCAGCGTTGTTGTAAAGAATGTCTCGCTTCTGCTCCGCGCGGAGGAACGGGGCTTCTTCGATCACGGCAACGGCCCGCTCGATCACCCCCGGCCAGACCATCTGGTCCGACCCGAACATGACCCGGTCGCCGAAGCCGGCCTCCACGATGGTCCGGAGATAACGGTAGAACTCCGCCCGCGGCTGATGGAAGACGATGATGCCCACGTCTACATAGACCTGCGGGTGTGCGTACAAGAGGGCAAGGAGGTCGTCGAGCATGGGATAACCCGCATGCGCCAGGTATACGCGAAGGCGTGGGTGCCGCACGAGGACCTCCTCCATGGTCAGCGGGCTGTGCAAGCGAGCCCGATAGCCCTCGGCTCCCAGGTATATGGCTCCCGGCGGGCCGGTGCCGACATGGATGCCGACCGGGAGATCCAGCTCTTCGGCGAAGGCCCAGTACGGCTCCATCCGCTCGTCGTCCGAGGCGATTCCGGCGTACTGATTTATGACTTCGCCCAGTACCCTGAGGCGTCCTGCCGCGTGGAGACTGTGCAGCGAGTCGACAGAGACGTGGGCCCCCGCAGGGCCGAACGGAAGCACGAGGGCCGGGATGAATCGTCCCGGAGCCGCCGCCATCCAGCTGCTGATGCGATCTGGCTCCTCTCCACTCAACACCCCCACCAGATTCAGCCGCTCCATGACCTCGATGGTCTCGTTCATCAGCGCCTCGTCCGTCATGGGCGACCACACGGGGTCGGGGCATGGCGGCTCCGTGGCGAGGCGGTTGAAGAGTTCGGCGTAGGGCCCGCTGGGATCCCAGGCCGGAGTCGGCATGGGCGTGCACATCGCCCGCGGCGGAGGCCCCAGATGGTCGGCCCGCAGGGCGTGCATGTGCATGTCCAGGATGGGCAGGCGATCCTGAGCCGAGATCGGCACGGCCAGCAGCGCGAGGAGCAATCTCAGAGTCGGCGTTTTCATCTGTCCCCCGGGATGGGCGCTCATGCCAAAGGCATTCCTTCGCTCGAGCATGGCGGGCTGGTGTTCACCTGCAGCGTAGCACGAATCGGACGGATCCGTTCAACCCCCTCCTTGATGGCTTCCTCTCACGGTTGGCGTGACCTGGCAGCCTTGAGTTCCGAACGTTTGGAACTCCCATCTCGACGAGCTGATGTCGGCTTCCGTGTTCCCTGAACCCTCAAGCTCCTGGAACCGAGGACAAGGGCTGCCTCCAGGGTGCCCTCGAAGGCAGCCCTGAGGCAAGGGTCCTGTCGGGCGGCGGCTCCGGAACTTCCGCCAGCCCGAGACCTCCACCTCGAACAGCGGGCTACTATCCTCCGATGCCCTTCAACGTCATCAGCTGTCTCATCTGCGTCACGGCCGGCTCGTCGGACCTCCGTAGCAGGCGCCGTCGCTCGGTGTCCACTTCCCGGATACCCTCGCCCAGGCACTCTCTCAGGGCCCACTCCCGCTGGAGTAAGACCGACCCGCACCGTCGGGATGTTCGAACGCCACACCTCTCGCCGTGGACTGTCATCCACCGGCCAGCCCCGGTGCGGAACCCCAGGCCGTCAAGCTGCAGGGACTGAACTCCTGGCCTTGTCCGACACCTTCACCCCCAACTGCTTCAACGGCTCTTGAGCGGGCTCCTGTCCTTCCGGAAACCCCTTTCGGTGTTCGCGATCCTCGGCCTCGTCCTGCTCGTCCGGTGCGACGGCGCTTCGACCGGACCCGGGGAGCCGACCCCGCTCGAGACCGAGGAGGCAGGTCGCCTCTTCCCGATGCAGATCAACACGTCCGGCGTGATCGTCGGGCTATGGGGCGAACATGGAGCGTGGTGGGATCGCTCACGAGGGTTCATCGCCACCCCGTCCGGCGACGGGTTCGATGTGCAGCCGTATCGGGTCCCCGGCGACCACATCACCGCCCTCAGCGGAATCAACGATGCGGGAGCCATGGCCGGCCTGTACAACCCGCAGGGCAATGACGCGCCGGCCCGGGTCCTCAGGGCATCCGGCCCGAGTGCTCTCTCGCACACCTTGTCCCACCCCGGATCAGAACCTCGACCCCTGGGTCTCGGGCCTGACCGACGAGAGCCACGTATACGGTTCGGTCACGATTCTCCACGTACCGACGACCCCGGAGAAATGCGGCGGGCACGGCCATCTCCATGGTTCGCAGTGTCACTGCGATTCGGGCTACACGCAGGATCCTGACGATCCGGGGATGTGCATCCCGGACTGACCCGGATCCCCGCCCTGGACCGA
>SKKH01000140.1 GCA_007121555.1 Gemmatimonadota bacterium
CTCCTCTGGGCCGGGGCCCTGGCCGCCCTCCTCCCCCTGGCGCTCCATCTGCTTCGGCCCCGGGAGCGGGAGCGGCGGATCCTTCCCACGGCCCGCTTCCTCACCCCGGACACCCGGACCCGGCTTCGACTGCACCGGCGTCCGGACCACCTCCTCCTACTGGCGCTCCGGATGGTCCTCTGCCTCCTCCTTGGCGCGGCCCTGGCCGGCCTGAGCTGGGTCGGGCCCTCGGAGGGAATCCAGGAGATCGTGGTCGTCGATGCCGGCCCCGGGATGGCGCCGGTCTGGGACGAGGTCGGGGAGGCGCTGGCTCCACTGGTGGACGAAGGCACCTCGCAGGTGGTGCTGGTGGGGCTGGACGACCAGGGGCAGGTGGAGTATCGACCGCTCCCGGCCGAGGCGGTCACGCCCGGAGAGGGGTGGGACGCGCTGGGCCCGGGAGAGGGCGCGACCCCCTCGGACGTCCGGTTGGCCCACCTCCTCCGTGGGCTTCGCGACGCCGCCGGCCTCTCCCTGGGCTCAGACTCGCTCCGGGCCCGGATCGTGACGCTCCCCCGATGGAGCGCCTGGGGGGTGGGCACCGTGGAGCTCCGGGAGACCCTTTGGCCCGGAGCCATCGCGCTGACCCCCCTGGCCGACGAGGCTCCACCGGCGCCCCGATCCACCCCTGCCCCGATTCGTCTCCAGGGACCCGAGGAGCTCACCGCGGCGATCGCCCCGGCGCTTGAGCGGCTGGGCCACGAAGTGGTGGACACGGCAGCCCCGGTGGAGCTCAGGGTAGGGGGTCCCGACGCTCTGGGCGGACTCTGGACTTCCGATTCCGGCGGGGCGGGCGTCTCGGAGGAAGGGGACTACCTTCTCCTCGATGGTCGGGTGCTGGATGGGGCGGGGCCCCCGGTCCCGGGGACCCCGGCGGAGGGAGCCATGGTACCTCTTCTCAGGAGCGGAGGGGTGCCGGCGGCCGCCAGTCGAGCTGGAGACGCCGAACCTGAGGTCTCGAGCTGCGAGGTGGCCCTTCCCCTGGAGGCTGGAGCCCCGATCCTGGAGAGTGGGGAGCTGGTGCTCCTCCTCGAGTCCCTACTCCGGGAGGCATGCGGCGCAGGGATCGGCGGTGCCGACGACGCGACCCGGAGTGGGACCCTGGTCGCCTGGGCGCAGCTCCTCGAAGGAGACGGCGGTGCGGAGGTGGTCGAGGCCGAACCTCTCCGCTACCGGGAGGCCGGCCACTCCCTGACCCGACTGCTCCTGGCCCTGGCCCTGACCGTGGCCCTCGTTGAAGTCTACCGAGTCCGACTCCTCACCTGAGCGTGTCCATGCCCTCACCGTCCCAGCGCCCGTCGACCTCCGGGATCGACGACACCCGTGCCCGCCTGGAGGGATTCCTCCAGGCCGGCCGGAGGCGCTGGCGGCAGCGAACCCTCCTCCGCGGGGCGGTGGGTGCCGGGGCCCTGGGTGCGGCGGCGATCCTCGTCCTGGGATCGATGCATCTGGCGGGGATCCTTCCCGCGGCGCTCCAGCCCGCGGCCCGCTGGGTCCCTCTGATCCTCGCCCTGGCAGTGCTCGGGGGCACGGCGATCCGGGTGTTCCGAAGCGCTCCCTCGCTGAGGGCCATGGCGCTCCGGATGGACGAGGTGGATGGAGGCGACGGGTCGAGCCCGCCCTCCACCCTGAAGACCGAGTCCCACCTTCCCCTCATCGTCCTCGATCTCCCGGCGGAGCATCCCTATGCCCCGGAGCTGGCTCGCCGGATGGATCGTCGGCTGGAGGGGCGCCGACCAGGGGCGCTCCTCCCCCCCACCCTCACGCTCGAGGAGGGCGGGCTGGGCGCGCTCCTTCCGGGGCTGGCGGCCCTCCTCATCCTGGCCGGGGGAGGACCGAACACCGTGTGGTCGGAGTGGGGCGTGGGCGGCCCGCCGGGGTCCGGCCCGGTCGCGCTGGCCACACTCGCCGACGAGGTCGTCTCGCCTCCGGTCGACCCCTTCCAGGACCTCCGCCTGATCATCGAGCCGCCCGGATACACGGGGCTGGAGGCGACGCACCTGCCGGCGGAGGAGGGGGTCACCGCTCTGGCCGGAAGTCGCGTCCGGCTCCAGGGCGGACCGGAGGCCGGGGAGGCCGGAGTGGAGGTCCAGCTCGTCCGGGAGGACCGGGATCCCGAGCCGCTGGAGGCGGTGGACGGGGCCGGCGAGGACAGCTCACAGGTGGCGCCGTGGGAGGTGCAATGGACCCTCTCGCACGGGGATCGTGGGCTCGTGGTCCGGAGCCCGGGGGAGGGCCGGGAGCGGGTGATCCCCCTCCAGGTCCTCACCGACGAACCGCCCGAGGTGGAGCTCCTGGAACCGAGCCGGGACATGGTATTGGCCCGGGGTGAGGGGGAGGTCCGCTTCCGGGCCAGGGCCCGGGACCTCTTCGGGGTGGACGAGTTCCACCTGAGCTGGGTCCACACCCGGGGCGGAGGGGAGTCCTTCGACTTCCAGGAGGGGAGCCGGGAGTGGACCGATCTCGAACGGACCGAGGACGGGGTCGAGGGCACCCTCACCCTGGACCTGGGCGAGCTGGGGCTCCGGGCCGGCGAGGTCCTGCACCTCCGGGCCACCGCCTCGGACCGGAACGTGGTCACGGGCCCTGGAACCGGGGTCTCCCGCACCCGCCAGATCCGTGTGATCCGGGAGGGCGACGAGATGTCGGTGGACGCCCTGGTGGGCCTTCCCCTGGATCTGGACGAGGACCCGGTCCTCTCTCAGCGCATGCTCCTTCTCATGACCGAGGATCTCCTGGAGCGGTCCTCGGAGCTCTCCCGGGAGGAGGTGGCCAGCGAGGCCGGGGAGATCGCCCGCCAGCAGCATCGCCTCCGGGATCAGGTGGGCGAGCAGGTCTTCTCCAGGGCCACCGGGGCCATGCAGCCCTCGGGCGCCCACCTGGGAAGCGACCACTCCCACGGCGACGACGACCACCGGATCGCCGAGCTCCTGGCCCACGATCACGACCCGGCCCATGAGGACCACGACCATGACGCGGCCGATGACGAGCCTTCCACCGAGGCCCCCAGGGGAGGGTCCCGCTACGGCGTCGCATCCATCTTCGACCCCTCGGCCACCGAACCCGATCCTCAACCCGCGGCCCCGGATCACGGCCACGTCCACGCCGGCGTGCGTCCCGGCGAAGCGGGGACCGACGTGGGCCGGGTCACGGTGGGAGGTCTCGGGGAGCTCCCGGTGGGCTTCGGAGAGCTGGACGATATGGGCCACCACCACGACGGCGACCCCATCCTCTCGGTGAACCAGCCCCTCCTGGCCATCTACAACGCCATGTGGGAGTCGGCTCGGCGGCTGGAGCTCGTGACCCCCGACGCCTCGATCCCCCACCAGGAGGAGGCGCTGGAGGGACTCCAGGCCCTCCGGGAGAACCAGCGGGTCTTCCCCCGGGGCCGGGTTTCGGCCCCGCCTGTGGATGTGGTGGACGTGCGGGGCACGGGAGAGGTGGACGACGCCGATCCGGCTCCCCGGAGCCCGATCCAGGCCGTCCCGGGCGGCGACCGCTGGATCTCCGCGGTGGAAGAGGCCATGAGCCGACTCGGCGCCTCGTCGACGGACCTGTCCGCCCATGGCGCTCGCCTCTCGGAGCTGGCCATCGCCCTCCTCTCCGACGGCTCGGTTTCGGCCCAGGCGGGGACGCTGGTGGCCGGGGCCGCCGAGCTGGCCCGGAATGGGAATGCGGCCGAGGCGGTCCAGGAGCTGTCCCAGGTTCTGAGGATCCTGGCGCCCCTGGGCGAGCGGGCGGAGACGCACCGGTGGCCCGGGGCCTCGGCCGGCGCCGCCTCCGCGACCTTCCTGGGCGGGGCCCGGGCCGAGGAGGGCGCGAGGGCCGAGGTCTCCGACGAGGCCATCGAGACACCTCCCTTCGTCTTCGCCACCCTTCGCTACGAATCGGGGAACTGGGATTCGGGGCCCCTGGTCCCCCAGAACCTGATCCACGCGCTGGCCCAGTACACGGATCTCCCGGTGGCGCCCGAGGGGGTCGTGGTAGACCTCTCCTCTCGGGAGATCTTCCAGTACCCGGTGCTCTACCTGACCGGCCACATCCCGGTTCGGTTCTCCGAGTCCGAGTCCCGGAACCTCAAGGCCTATGTGGAGCGGGGCGGGTTCGTCTTCATGGACGACCACAACCACGACATCGACGGGGCCTTCCACCGGACGGCCACCGAGGAGCTGGCCCGGATCTTCGGCGAGGATGCCCTCCAGCCCCTCCCCAACGACCACGAGCTCTACCGCGCCTTCTTCCACTTCGAGGATGGCCCGCCCAACACGAGCCAGGAGCTCTCCGGATGGGGTGACGGGATCATCCACCCCCAGCTCCAGGCGGTCCTGATGGACGGACGGATCGGGATCCTCTACTCCAACAAGGACTACTCGTCGGAGTGGAACTACCACGCCGTGAACAAGCGCTTCCTGGCGGTGGACAACACCCGGTTCGGGGTGAACCTCCTCATCTACGCGCTCACCCGTTGAGCTGGCTTCTTCGGGGGGCGCTCCTGGTGGCGCTCCTGGTCCTTGTCGTGGTCGGCGTGCCCGAGCCGCGAGATCCGACGTCGGTGCCCGGCCCGCCCCCGCCCCGCTCGGTGGACGTCGCGGCCGTGGTCTCCGACGACCCGGCAGATGTCGGCGCTTCGAACTGGTCCTCCCTCCTGGGCCACGCGGCCGAGTCCCCCCTGGGGGCCCGGGTGTCCGGAGCTCCGGCCCCCCTTCGACTGATCCGGCCCCAGCGGCTTCGTGCCGAGCGCCCGGCAGGTCTGGGGGTGGAGCTTCGGGGTCAGGCGCGGACGCCCCAGGTCGTGACCCTGACGGGCCCCGCAGGCGCCGTGGACTCCCTGACCATCGGCGCCGCAGAGGTGGGAGCGTTTCTCCTTCAGCCCCGCTCCGAGGGAGCAGCGGTCTGGGAGCTGGCCACGGAGACCGGCCGAACCGCCTCCGAGGGGGGCTGGGTGGAGCCGGCTCGTGCCCTGAGGATCCTGGTCCTCTCCGGCCCCCCCACCTCGGAGGCGCGCCTCGCGATCCGGGCTCTGGAGGAGGCGGGGGAGGAGGTGGATGGATGGATCCACCTGGGGCGGGACCTCTGGGTCGGGCGGGGTCGGGAGCCGGGGCCTCTTCCCGCCGACCCCGAGGAGCTGGCCGGGTTCGATCTCATCGCGGTCTTTCCCGGAGTCCCCATGACGACGGAGTTCCGCGACGGACTGGAGACGGCGGTGACGGAGCGGGGACGGGGGCTCCTCCTGGCGGGGGGTGCCGGAGCGGACCCCGGCTTTCTGAGCTGGTTCGCTTCCTCCGAAGAACCCGTTCGCCCGGGGGAGGAGACGTCGGTGGAGGGTGAGACGCTGGAGTGGATCCTTCCCCCGGAGATTCCGCCCCTGCCGGCGGTGGAGGTGACCTCAGGATTCCGAGCCGGGCCCGAGGGCGCGCAGGAGTCCGAGTTCACCCCACCACTCTCCCTGATCACCCGGGGCCGGGGCCGAATCGGCCTCCTCCACCTCACCGAGAGTTGGCGGTGGCGGATGGAGGCCGACGCCGTAGAGGGCCATCGCCGATTCTGGCGAGGGATGGCGGAGTGGATCTCGGGCGGGGTGGTCGCCGATCCCCTTCTCGAGAGCATGGGATCGGACCATCGGACGGGCGAGCCCATCCGGATCCAGTTGATTTCAAGGGGGGGAGCGGGCGACGACGACGAGCGTTCCACCCCCGAACAGGTCCGGGTCACGCCTCCCGATCCAGCTCTGGAGGAGGAGGCGTACACCATCGCCCTTTCCCCACCGACGGAGCGGGGGAGCCTGGAGGTCCAGAAGGCCCACTTCGTGCCCCTGGTCCCAGGTGTGTATCGGGTCGAGGCGCTGGACGGCGCAGGCGAGCCCCTGGAACTGCCCACTGGGATCCTGGTGCGGGGTCCGGAGGACGGCGCGCTGGATGTGGAGGGGCGGCTGGCCCGGCTGGCCCTGGCCTCGCGTGGGGGCGTCCTCACGGTGGGGCCCGACGCCGCGCCCCCGTTCCCCGAGACCGCCGAACCTGGACATCGCTGGCCCTGGCCCCTCCTTCTCCTGCTGGGACTTCTCGCCCTGGCAGGGGGCGAGTGGACGGTCCGCCGTCTCTCGGGGCGGCCGTGACCGAAGCGGTGGGACTGCGCCTACCCGTCGGGTTGTGACCGGACCCGGCGGGACTCACATTGAATGTCTGTCCACAATTTAATTCTGGGCGGTGACGGCGCGTCTCCTACCCAGGCGAAACGATTCGCCGGGCAACTGGGCAAGAACGGAGCCCTCGCGACCCCACGGGGGACCTCGCTCCCCGAGGCCCTCGGCTCTACTCCATCCAATTCAGATCGGGACGACCAGATGAAGCGACGAGATTTCCTACGTCACTCCGCGGTGGCTGCCGCCGGACTCTCCATGGTGGGGCACCCGGAGGCCCTTCACGGGATCCTCACTCCGGTGATGCACGGGCCAGTGGCCGGCCTCTCGGACCGCCGTGAGCTGGCCATGCACGCCCTGAACGCCGCCACCTCCGCGGGTGCCGACTACGCCGATGTCCGGATCAACACGAACCGGAACCAGGGGATCTCCACCCGCGAGCGCCGGGTCCTGGGACTCTCCGACAACGTGACCTCGGGCTTCGGGGTCCGCGTCCTGGTCGACGGGACCTGGGGCTTTGCCGCCTCGGGGAACCTCACCCGGGACGAGGTGGCCACCGTGGCCCGACAGGCCGTGGCCCAGGCCCGGGCGAACCGGGCGGCCCAGCGCCAGCCGGTGGAGCTGGCGCCCACCGAGGTGGAGCCTGACGGGGTGTGGAGGAGCCCGATCCGGGTCGATCCCTTCGACATCCCCATTGAAGAGAAGGTGGAGTTCCTCTTCGGCGCCAATGAGGCGGCCATGGGGGTAGCGGGGGTGCGGTTCGTGAACTCTTCCATGTTCTTCCTGCGGGAGGACAAGTTCTACGCCAACTCCGAGGGGACGGTCACGGACCAGACGATCTTCCGGACCTACCCCACCATGAACGTGACGGCGGTCTCCGACGACAACTCGGACTTCCAGTCCCGCAGCTCCACCGACATCGCCCCCATGGGGCTGGGCTACGAGCACGTCACCGACTCGGACATGCTGGGTCTGGCCCCCCGCTTCGCCGAGGAGGCCGTCCAGAAGCTCTCGGCCCGCTCGGTGGACCCGGGGGAGTACGACCTCGTGCTCCTTCCCACTCATCTCTGGCTCACCATCCACGAGGCCATCGCCCACCCCACCGAGCTGGACCGGATCATGGGCTTCGAGGCGAACTACGCCGGAACCTCGTTCATCTCCTCGCCCGAAGAGTTCCTGGGCCAGTTCCAGTACGGTCCGGAATTCATGAACGTGGTGGGCGAGCGGTCTACGCCAGGAGCCCTCTCCACAGTGGGCTGGGACGACGAAGGGGTGCGTCCCCAGGACTACCACATCGTGAAGGACGGAATCCTGAACGACCTCCAGACGACACGGGAGCAGGCCCTCTGGCTGGAGGACTGGTACCGGACCCAGGGTCGGGAAGTCCGCTCCCACGGGAACTCCTACGCCCAGTCCTGGGCCGACGTCCAGTTCCAGCGGATGCCCAACATCAACCTGGAACCCTACCCCGACCGGGACGTGAGCGTCGAGGAGCTCATCGACGGGATCGACCGGGGCATCATGATCGACGGCTCCGGGTCCTTCTCTATCGACCAGCAGCGCTACAACTCCCAGTACGGGGGCCAGGTGTTCCACGAGATCCGCAACGGCCAGGTCACCGGGATGCTCCGGGACGTGGCCTACCAGATCCGCACCCCCGAGTTCTGGAACGCCATGGATCTGTGCGGTGGGCCCAGCACCTACTTCCTGGGCGGGGCCTTCGGCGACGCCAAGGGCCAGCCCGCCCAGTCCAACGCCATCACCCACGGGTGCCCCGCCACCCGGCACCGCAACGTCACCGTCATCAATACCGCCAGGAGCGTCTGAGTCATGCCCGACCGCCGTTTTATGTCTGAAGAGGAAGCGCGCCGGATCACCGATCGGGTCCTCTCCTTTTCCCAGGCCGACCACTGCCGGGTGAACCTGACCAGCGCCATGGACGGGAACACCCGCTTCGCCCAGAACCAGATGAGCACCTCGGGCGACATCGCCAACTCGAACCTGACGGTCACCAGCGCGTTCGGGCTCCAGGTGGCCTCGTCCACCACGAACCGCTTCGACGACGAGTCGCTGGAGCAGGTGGTGCGAACCTCCGAGGAGCTGGCCCGGCTGGCCCCGGAAGACCCGGAGTACCTGGGCGAGCTGGAGGCTCAGGACTATCCCGACACCAGCGCCTCCTTCTATGAGAGCACCGCCGAACTGGAGCCCGAGGAGCGGGCCCGGTCCATCGCCGAGGTCACCGAGCAGGCCGTGGCCGAGGACCTGATCTCCACCGGCTTCCTGGTGCACCGTTCGGGGGCCACCTGCGTGGCCACCTCCGAGGGGCTCTTCGCCTACGGGCTCGACTCCCGGGTCAACTTCACCACCACCGTTCGGACCGAGGATGGGACGGGATCCGGGTGGGGGGGCACCAGCGTGAACGACTGGCGTGAGCTGAATACCGGCCAGCTCGGGAGCATCGCCGTCCAGAAGGCGATCCAGAGCCGGGAGCCCCGGGACGTGGAGCCCGGCCGGTGGACCGTGGTCATGGAGCCCACCGCCGTGGGGAACATGGTGAACCTCATGATGAACCAGCTCTCGGCCCGGGCCGCCGACGAGGGCCGGTCGTTCTTCTCGGCCTCGGGTGGAGGCAACAAAATCGGCGAGCAGTTCATCGATTCCCGGGTGAACATCCACTCCGACCCGGAGGATCCGGCCATCTACTCCACCCCTTTCAACAACGACGGGCTGGCGAACCGCCGCACCGTCTGGGTGGAGAACGGAACGCTCCAGGAGCTGAACTACGACCGGTACTGGGCCCAGGAGAACGACCGGGAGCCCACCGGCTTTCCCTCGGGCTGGTACATGGCCGGCGGGAGCGCCACCCTGGAGGAGATGATCGCCTCCACCGAGCGGGGCCTCCTCCTGACCCGGTTCTGGTACATCCGCAGCGTGGACCCGCGGACGATCCTGTTCACCGGGCTCACCCGGGACGGGACCTTCCTCATCGAGAACGGGCAGATCACCCACCCGGTGAAGAACCTGCGCTGGAACGAGACCCCCATCTTCATGCTGAACAACATCGAGATGATGGGGGCTCCGGTGCGGATCTCGTCAGGCGAGTCCGCCGGGCTCACCCCCGCCGTGGTCGTCCCGCCCCTGAAGGTCCGGGACTTCGCCTTCACCTCGATCTCGGACGCGATCTGAGATCTGGAAGGACGTCGAGATGGGCCGGGAGGAAGGCCCTTGCACCCGTCGGCTCCCGATGCGGGGGTCGGCGGGTGTTTCGTTGGAACGGTGTCCCATGGCACATGAGCAGCGCGTGATCGCGCGAAGAGTTCACACATTCCCCGAGAGGCCGGCATGCGGGCAGGCCCCCCCTCCTCGTTCTCGTGGATGAGCTTGAGTTCGGAGAGGATGACGGGGTCATCCGGACCTTCGGGGCGAGTGCCGAGGCCTCACCTCACCTCCGGGAGCTCACGGTGGTCCTGCTCCGGTCCGAGGTGGCGTCCCCCGCGACGATCCACAGCGCCGCTCGGGTCGTCCTGAAGCTCAATGATGGGGATCAGCTCCACGGCCCCGCAGACCGGGCGATTCCCTTCGGCCAGCTCGA
>SKKH01000178.1 GCA_007121555.1 Gemmatimonadota bacterium
GAATACCGTGCCGATGTGGGGATCGTGGCCGACGAAATCGTGGCCGTGGGACGTCACCTGGGGGGTGCGACCGCTGATCGGGTGATCGAGGCGGAAGGGCTCCTGGTGACACCGGGGTTCATCGACCTTCACAGCCACGCGGACCGGTACATGATCCGGGGCGACCGGGAGTACCGGTTGGCCCGGAGCCAACTCAAACAGGGAATCGCCACCGTGGTGGGTGGGCCGGATGGGCGAAACCCGGCCTTTCCTCTGACCGAGGAGTTGAGCATCTACGAGGACCCCGGCATCGGATTGAATTTCGTGCCTATGGTGGGTCACCAGACGGTCCGGAGCGAGGTGATGGGTGAGGACTACGAGCGGCATGCCACCGCCCAGGAAGTAGAGGCCATGCAGGCACTCGTACGCGAGGGGATGGAAGCGGGGGCCTGGGGACTGGGCACAGGCTTCGAATACCGGCCGGCCAGGTTCAGCCATCCAGACGAGGCCATCGCCCTGGCAGAGGTCGTTGCGGAGTACGGAGGCTTTCACTTCTCCCACATGCGGGGCTCGGGCCGGCTTCCCAAGCCCTTCGTGCCCAGCATGCTGGCCCATAATGTTGAGATGCCCGCCTATACCGGTCATTCGGGTCCGAGCCTGATCCCCGGGTGGTCCATGGACTCACAGGACGCGATCCGTGAGATCATCGAGATCTCCCGCCAGACCGGGATCCCGTCCGTGGCCAGTCATGTGAAGGCGAAGGGACGGATGTCGTGGGGACGCGCCTTGAGCGACATCATCCTGGTGGAAGCGGCCCGGGCGGAGGGACTTCCCGTGTACCTGGACCAGTATCCCTACGAAGGCCATTCGGGGGGCAACGGGGTCGTGATTCCCTACTGGGCGCTGGTGGACGAGGACGTGGACACGAGCGGCGGGCTGGACAGCCCCGTGTACGGCGAGGACGGGGTCTTCGACAACCGGCGCGAGAACCTCCGAAGGGTTCTGGACGACCCCGAGCTGAGAGAACGGCTGCGGATCGACACCGAGTACGTGATCGACTACAAGGGTGGACCGGATCGGCTGGTGATCACCCAGTACACGGATGAGGACCTCGTGGGCCGGACGGTGGCCGACGCGGCCGAGATGTGGGGCCTCACCGCCGAGGAGACGATCTGGCAGTTCGTGCTGGAGGGAATGGATGACGTGACCTCAGGGGTGTTTCTTCGGCCCATGTCGCTCCATCCCCGGGACGTGGAGCTCTACATGAAGCAGGACTACACGGCCACCTCCTCCGATGCCAGGCTCATCTCCGGCCCGGGGCTCCACCCGCGCCACTACGGTGCCTTCGCCCGAAAGATCGCCCACTATGTCCGCGATGAAGGGGTGGTGAGCCTGTCCCACGGGGTGCGTTCCTCGAGCGGGCTTCCGGCCCAGATCATCGGGCTCCCCGATCGCGGACTTCTGAAGGAAGGGTTCAAGGCCGATGTCCTGGTCTTCGATCTGGAGGAGTTCGAGGACCGCTCCACCAACCTGGACCCGGAGCGGTACGCGGTGGGAATGCGCTACATGCTGGTGAACGGGACCTTCGCCATCGACGGGGGCGTGTTCCAGGAGGAATTGGCCGGCCAGGTACTGCGGCGCCATCATGTGCAGACTCAACCGGCCCGGGCCGACCGGTGAGCCTGACGCGGATCCCGGAAGGAGCCCGTGCGTGGACGGCCGGTCCGTGAACCTCCGACCCTCGACCTCCTGATGGCGATCTGGCGCTGGTACCGAGAGCTCTCCCTCGGGTCGAAGATCCTGCTCTTCATGGTCTTCGGAGTGATCCTGGGCATCGCGGCCCCCACCCAGGCCATGGCCCTGGAGCCGCTAGGCGATCTGTTCATCCGCCTCCTCCTGATGGCGGCGATCCCCCTGGTCTTCTTCAACCTGCTCTCGGGGCTCACCAGCCTCGACAACCTGGGGGTGCTGGGTCGGCTCGGGGCGAAGGTGATGGCCTTCTATCTGGGCACGACCACCGTGGCCCTGACGCTGGGGCTGGTCATCGTGAGTGTGATCCGTCCCGGCGACGGGATGGACCTCACCGGAGAGGGCGACGACGTCGACCAGGAGTTCGGTGAGATTCCCGGCGTGGTGGAGATCCTTCTGGACCTCTTCCCGGAGAACGCCGTTCTGGCCTTTGCCGAGGGCGAGGTCGTGCAGATCGTGGTCTTCGCCATCTTCCTGGGGGTGGCGACCCTGCTCCTTTCCGATGAGCAACGGGACCCCCTGGCCACCCTCTTCGAAGCGTTCGCCGCGGCGCTCCGGAAGCTGGTCGACATCATCATGCGCTTCGGCCCCATCGGGATCGGGGCGCTGACCGCCGCCACCGTGGGGGAGTACGGAGACCAGATCTTCGGCCCGCTGGCCCTCTTCCTCGTGGGAATCTGGATCGCCCAGGCGTGCATGTTCTCGCTCCAAATGGGGATCCTCGCGGTATTCACCGACTTTCAGCCGAAGGAGTTCCTGACCCGGACCGGGCCCCTCTACGCCACGGCGGCCGGTACCTGCAGCAGTCTCGCCAGCCTCTCGGTGGCGCTCCAGATGGCTGAAGAGCGCCTGCGGCTTCCCGCGAGTGTGTACAGCTTCACCCTCCCGCTGGGGGCACAGCTGAACAAGGACGGGACGGCCATCATGCTTTCGGCCATCCTCCTGTTCACCGCCCAGGCCGCCGGAGTCGACTTCACCCTGGGTGAGACGCTGATCATCCTCCTCGTGGGGCTGATCCTGTCGGAGGGATCCGGCGGGATTCCCGGAGGTGGGCTGGTCATCGCCCTCATCTTCGTGCAGGCCTTCAACCTCCCGGTGGAGATGGCGGTGATCATGGGAGGGATCTACCGGCTCATCGACGTGGGCAATACCACCATCAATGTGACCGGCGACATGGTGGGCACGACCCTGATCGCTCAGACCGAGGGGTGGCGAAAGGCGGAGGCGTTCGCCGCCCACGCCCCGGTGGAGCCAGGGGATCGGGGGGATGGAGGGGACACCTCCGGCACCGGTGGACCGACCACCTCTCCAGCGGATCCGGACAGCGACGCCGGCACCTCCCTCTCCCGCGACGGGCGCCCGGTCGAGACATCCACCTCCCGAACCCGGGGGTCACCATGAAGGCCGTGAAAACACCGCCCATGTACCGGAGCGCGCCCTCGTTGCGAGCGCCACGATGCTGGTACGAGGGCGACTCCCATTCCGTCATGATCCCGACCTCGACCTGGAGCCTGTCATGAGCCCCACCCCGACCACGCACCGACGCGGCCCCGTCGCCGAGCGCATCCGCGCTGCCCCCACCTCGGCCACGGTCCGGATCGCCGATCTGGCCAAGACCCTCAAGCGCTCCGGAGTCGACGTGGTGGACTTCTCCGCGGGCCGGGCCGCGGAGGGCACCCCGGACTACATCTGCCAGGCGGCCTCCGAGGCGCTCCTGGGGGGGGACACCCACCAGACCATGGCCCAGGGGAAACCGGAGTATCGCCAGGCCTGTGCCACCAAGCTCCTGCGGGAGAACGGGATCGAAGCCGACCCCGAGACCGAGATCATTGCCAGCTTCGGGTGCAAGAACGGGCTGGCCCTCGCGCTTCTGGCCGTCATGGATCCCGGCGACGAGATCATCGTGGAGGACCCGGGTTTCGTGAGCTACGCGCCCACGATCCAGTTCTTCGGGGGAGTACCGGTCCCGGTGCCCCTCCGCTCCGAAGATGATCACCGGTGGCGGGAGGAGGAGCTCCGGGCCGCGGTCACCGACCGGACCCGAGCCATCCTGTTCTGCTCACCCCACAACCCCACCGGGGTGGTCCACCGCCCCGAGGAGCTGGACACGATCGCCCGGGTGGCCGAGGAGCATGATCTCTACGTGATCTCCGACGAGATCTACGAGCGGATCACCTGGGGAGGCCGGGAGCATATCTGCATCGCCAGTCGCGCCGGGATGGCCGGCCGGAGCATCACCCTCATGGGACTTACGAAGACGGCCTCCATGGGAGGGTGGCGGATCGGCTTCGTATACGCTCCCCCTCCGGTGGTCGAGGCGATGGTCACACTCCAGCAGCACCTGGCCACCTGCGTGGGATCCTTCACCCAGGTGGGAGGGGCGGTGGCGTTCGGTCGGGAACCCGAGGCGGCGCTCACGGCCATGTGGCAGGAGTGGGAGGAGCGCTGCGAATACATGACCCGCGAGCTGGACCGTCTCCCCGGGGTCCAGTGCGGATCTCCCGAGGGCGGGTTCTACGGATGGGCCGACATCCGGGCCACCGGCGAGAGCTCCGAGGAGTTGGCGGAGCGACTCCTGCGCGACCATCATGTGGCTCTGGTTCCGGGCTCTGCATTCGGCCCACAGGGAGAAGGGTTCCTCCGGATCACCTGTGTGAAATCGAGGGCGGATCTCGAGGAAGGGATCCGGAGACTGAGGGAGGCGCTGGACCGATGAGACCGACGCGATCGCACCGTTCGATGTTCGGAGGCCGTCTGGCCCTCGCCGCAGTCTTCGTCGCCGGGGGGCTCGTCGCCTGCCAGGAGAGCAGCGCCACCCCCGATCCCGACCTCACTTTCGAGGTGGGGACCGAGGAGGATCGAGCAGCCCTCTTCGACTTTCTGGTGGAGTCCACTATGGAGTGGGACGCCTTTGCGACCCTTCCGGACCATCCGATCGTTCGCACGCATCCCGCCGGACTCGACGTCCCCGCCGAGATGGCCCGCTACCGGGACGATCTCCTGGCGGCGGACACCGATTCGGCCTTCTACTACGCCCTCCTGAAGATCTCCAACGCCCGGAAGGATCGGCACCTGCGCCTGGGGCCGGTGGAAGGGGGGCTGCAGTTCCCCGATACCTTCGGGATCGAGGAGTCCCAGGCCAACGCCCCTGTGGCTGACAGCCCCGTGCCGTCCGCTCCCGTCATCCTCCGGACCGATTACGGAGACGCCGACCGGCGAACCCTCTTTGTGGGTGACCTCTCCGAGGCCGTGGCGGCCGGAGCCTACGGTCCGGCTCCCGCCCCGGGAGACCGGGTGGTGGCCATCCAGGGCCGGCCCGTGGCGGAGTTCGCAGAGGCCGTCCGGCCGTACCACCGGTATTCCACCGACGATTCGTTCTGGTGGTGGTTCCCCTACTGGGCCACCCGGCGCACCGTTCAGATCCCGGCCCGGTACTACGGAGATGCCCTGGAGTTGACCCTCGAGGCGGATGATGGCGCCGAGTACGAGGTGGCGCTTCCGTACTACGCCCCCGACGAGATCGAATGGGTGGGTCACTCGGACCGGATCTATCCGGGCCTCTCCCACGCGCCCGAGTTCTTCGAGAACGAGACCTTCGACCTCTTTCTCCCCGACGACGAGGGCCTTCGGGTCGTGATCCTCCAGTGGCACGGGTTTCGGCGGGATCTCCCCGAGGCCATCGACGCCCTCCTGGAACTGGCCGGCGAGCGGGATCTCCTGGATGCCCACGTCATCGTGGACGCCACCCGGGGCGCAGGGGGATCCCGGGGCTCCTACGCCGTCGCTCGTCTCCAGCCCGAGCGGCATAAGGGGAGCTTTGGGAACCTCATGGTGAGCGAGGTCATGGAGCGTTGGGTCGAGGAGCGGATCGACGGCATCCGTTCGGGTCGGGTGAACCCGGCCACCGAGGACGACGGAAGCTGGAAGCTGGAATGGCTCGAAGGCGACGTTCAGCGGGCCATCCAGGAAGGCCGAGCCTACACCAACGCCGTTCCGTTCAAGGGGGCCCACGCGCCCCCCTGGTCCGACGGGTTCATCGATCCCGCGCCGGTCCACTTCACCGGTGGGCTCACCGTCTGGCTCGGACCCAAGGGGGGATCCCACCTGGACCAGTTCGCAGCTCAGGTGTCCGACAACCAGCTCGGGCACATCATCGGGATGCCCGCCGGTGGATACAGCAACACCTGGCAGGCCACCGAGACCCTCCGCTTTCCCACCAACGGCCGCCCCATCGTGAGCTACCAGTGGTCCATGGGGCACTCCATTCGGCCCAACGGGCAGATCCTCCAGTACAATCCGGCCCAGCCCGATGAGCCTTTCCCCCAGACCCGGGAGAACTACCTGGACTATCACGCCCAGCTTCTGGACCTGACCCTGGAGCGGATCCAGGGCGATCGCTGATACTTTTCGGTCAGACTTCCAGGAAGCGTCCCGACCCGAGGGGGGGGACCCTCGTTCCAACACGCAGACTGCTATCTTTCGGTCGGAGCGAGCCACCGCGCTGTTTCCCCCGCCCCGAGGTGTCGCCGTGATTCGACCGGAGCCGCAGAGTCCGCCTCCAGGCACGTCCGAGCCCACCTCGACGGGTCCCCTCCCTCGCCCGGCCCTCACACTTCAGGAGTTCATTCGCAGCGGTCCGGAGGCCTGGACCCTTCGTCGCCTTTGGCGGGCGCTGCCCGTGGAGGCCAAACGACGGGGAGTGGAATCCATTCTGGCCAGTCCCGACCCGGAGTGGGCCCCTCTGCGCATGGCGCTCCAGGCGGAACTCGCTCGCAGGGGCGGATATCGGAAGGATACCTTGAAGGCCATGAGCGTGGACGAGGTGGCTCGGATGGCTCCTTCGATCTCGGCCCGACGCCTGCCCGATCCGGAGGCCTTCTTCCGAACCCTCCTCATGCGGGGCCGTCGCCCCCTTCTCTCGGACTACCTGGATGCTCTGGGTCTGGCCCACGACGAGGGCCGTCTCGAGGGGGAGGGTCCCTGGAGGGTGGAGGCATCGACCGCTCGCGAGGCTGCGGACCACCTGGCTCGCCGGCACCCTCCCGACGATGTG
This sequence comes from Gemmatimonadota bacterium, assembly GCA_007121555.1. GTDB lineage: Bacteria > Gemmatimonadota > Gemmatimonadetes > Longimicrobiales > Gaopeijiaceae > PWLA01. Next base: position 6,782 of record SKKH01000178.1, read on the forward strand.
GCCACGTATTTCATAGTCCTCACCCAGGTGCAGCCCGGTTTGGCCCCAGGGCTGGACGACTGGATGGTGGAGTGGGTGGCGGACCGCTCCTTCCTCACGGAGGGTCCAGCCGATCCTGCGGGGGCCTCCAGGGTGCAGGGGGAGCCCTCCCGTCTTGGCCTGGGAACCGACCCCGACGCGCCCGCCCCGGAGGTGGTCCTGGACGCCCGGACCGAGACCCGCGCCGACCCTCAGGAGACGAGCGGCACGCCCGGTTTTCCCTTCTCGCCCCTGGACCGGACGTTGATCCGGGCCGCGGTGGATGCGGCGCAGAAGATCGACGGGGCTCCGCGGCGAGCCGAGGTCGAGGACATGGTGGAGGAGGTCATCGCGCTCAACTCGTCACGGCACCGGAGTTTCTTCCATCGCGGGTTCATCGACGTGTTGTGGGACGTGGAGTATCGGGATTCCCTCCCCGCCGAAAACCAGGCGCGCCGGGACTGGTATCTGGCCGGTTGGGTTCAGGGCCTGGCCCGTCGGGAGGATGTGGAGCGCATCGCCGATCTGCATGATCGGGAGCCCCGATTGGCCGGACTGCCGGACGCCGAGAGCGAACCCGGCGCCATCGTGGCTCCCCACCTGTTCATGGCGCTCTGCAGGGTGGGTCGTCACGCGGAAGCGGTCGGAACGCTGGGGCCTCACTTCCTGCGGCGGCATCCCCTCCTCCTCCCTCCCATCCTGGACGAGGCCACGATGCTGCTCCGGGCCGAGGACGCGGAGACGGCCCGTCCCCTCCTGGACCGACTCGCTCAGGTCATGGAGCTCATGGAGGCCGAGGGCGAGTCCACCTCCGAGAGGTTCTTCCTGGAGTGTCGCCGGCGTCGGGCCCACTGCTACCGGCAACTGGGCGATGTGGGCACGGCCCGGGCACTGCTCACCGGGCTCCTCCCGGAGGAGCGCGACCCGCGTCGCAGGGCCATGGTCCTCGCCGACCTGGGGCTTCTGGACTCGGGCTTCCGGTCACTCTCCGACGTGCGGATCGGGCGGACCGAGGCGGAGATCCGGGACCTGAGCGACGGGTTGATGCAGGGAGCCCCCCGATTCAGGGAGGCGCTCGCCGCCGCCGACCCGCCGACGGGACACGGTGCCTGGCCCCTGGGCGTCCTGGCGCTGGGGCGCGGGGACTGGGAGGAGGCGCGGAAACTCCTGGGTACCGCCCTCTCGGGCTTTCAGATGAGAGCTGGGGGATACCAGCGCAAGGCTCTCCTGGCACGGGTGAAGATCGCTCTGGGCGTGGCGATCGCCCAGACGGTGGAATACACCCGGCTTCCCAGGGCCGCCGACCTGCTCATGGAGGGGATCGCAGGAGGGGGCGAGATGCCCCTCATTTTTCTGGTGGATGTGGTGGCCGCCCTGGAAGAGCACGACGAGGAACTGGCCCCTCCCTTCCTGGAACGCCTGACGCAGCGAGGGGGCGACGAGGTCCTGGACACCGTTCTCGAGACCGAGTCCGCCACCCGGAGCCCCAGCGTCGTTCGGGCCCTCCTGACCCGAGCGAAGCAGGAGGAGCGACCGAGGGCGGCTCGTGCCGAGGATCTCCGGCGGGCACTCCGGCTCCTCCTGGACTCCTCGTTCCCCAGGGGCAGGGCTCCCTGGGCGGACCCGGCCGGGATCCTGGATCGACTCGAGCTATGGGCTCGGGTGGATGGCGTGGGCCGGGAAGCCTTCCTCGAGCTCCTCGAGACGCCGGAACTCCTCGATCCCGTCTGGTCGGAGGAGGACGTGCGGTGGGCGGCCATTCCGATCCTGGAGGCCGAGGGCCGGTTGGATGAGGCTCGTGAACTCCTCCGGGCCGAGTTCTACGAGGCGCTGGCGGGGAGCAGGCGCGGCGGCCTCGAGGTGGAGCAGGCCCAGGCCATCCTCTCCCAGATTCGGGGATACAACGTCAGAGCCGAGTGGATCTCGGATCTCACGGGATACCTGAAGGCCTACCGGCAGGAATCGGGCGGTTCGGAGGAACCCCTGCCCGAGACCCATCCGCACCAGCGGGCCCGGGTTCTGGTGGTGGGGGGAGATGAACGCAACAGCGATCTCGAGGAGCGGGTCCGACGGCGTCTGGCATCGACAGGTGAGCCCATCGAGATCGAGCACATCCGTCCCGGATGGAGCGGGAATTGGGCGCCGGCCCTGGAGCGATCCCTGGCGGGGGCCCAACGAGCGGATGCGGTGGTCATCCTTCGCCTCGTGCGCACGGAGTTCGGCCGGGCCCTCCGGGCCGAGCTGGATCGGCCCTGGGTCCATTGCCCCGGCTTCGGCACCCAGACGGTGACCCGGATGGTGAGGCAGGCTGCCCGCTGGGGCGTGCGTCAACGCAGGACGAGGGAGTTGGAGGGCTGTTGAAAAGCAGGAGTCTGCCGCCGTTGGGAGCCCCACGCCGCTGGAGCCGAGACGGGTCGCTGCACAGATAGCGGACGAGCTGCATCAGGGCCACCAGACCCCGGCGCTCCACCTTGTTCGGCTCGAATCTATGGGTTTTCTTTCAGGTTCCCCACGGATGTGGAAGAGGGTGGGTCCTTGAACTCTGGAGGCAGGCCGTGACGGGGTCCCATGAAGCGATCTCAAGGTGGATTTCTGGACGGCTTTTCGCGTCCGGAGCCCTCCTGCTGGGGACCGTCCTCTGCATCACTTCGCCCGCGAAGGTCGGGGCTCAGGTCCCGGCAGCTCCAGTGCTGGATTCGCTGGAGGCGAACGTGGAGCGCCTTCGGGGTGGTCCTCCAGAGGCCTTCGGTCTCGCCCTGAGCGAATTGGCTCAGGGCTATGCAGGTTATGCCCGTCACGGAGAGGCCGTTCGGATGGGTCGGGAGGCTGCCGAGGTCCTGCGGGCGGTGGGGGATTCGGCTGCACTCGCCCAGGTTCACAACCAGGTCGGGCTCTCGTACTGGAATCTGGTCCAGTATGATTCGGCGGTGGTCCAACTCCTCCGGGCCCA
>SKKH01000248.1 GCA_007121555.1 Gemmatimonadota bacterium
CCACGTAGCCCAGGAATCGCTCGAGGGACCACTCCACCCGGCACTCCAGCGCCGGCATCGTCACCCGTGGGAAGGGAAAGGGCAGGGTGCGGTATCCGGCATCCACATGGCGGCGCTCCGGAGGCCAGTGGGGGGCCAGGGTCTCCTGGTGGAAGCGGTGGACCACCCGGTCCACCTCGGGAGAGATCCGCATGAGCCCGTACGACACGAGGGCCAGGAGTGCGCCGGGCCGAGCCACCCTCCTCACCTCGGCGTAGAAGGAGTCGAGATCGAACCAGTGCGCTGCCTGTGCCGCCACGATGAGGTCGACGGACGCACCGGAAAGGGGGCACTCTTCCGCGCGGGCCGCCACATAGAGCACGCCCGCCAGCGGTGGGGCCTGGGCCAGCTGAGACCGGCTAAGGTCCGTGGCCCAGACCCGCCGAAAACGCGAGGCCAACCGAAAGGTGAGCTGACCGGAGCCGCACCCCACCTCCCAGACCGAACCGGTCTCCGGAGAGGCCTCGGCCAATGCCCGAGCCAGCTCTGGCGGATAGCCGGGCCGATGGGTGGCGTATTCGCCTGCTACGGCGGAGAAGTGGTCCGTGGAAGGCTTCGGTTCACTCGTGCCCACCGGCTCCCACCTCCTGGTATGAAGGTCAACCCGTCGCGTCGGGCTCCGCATCTGGGCGGAACGATTCGGCAACGACCCGGGCGGTGGACTCGAGGAGCTTCTCGCCCACCCGAGCGTCCATGCCCCGGGGGTCCCCGAGAATCCCGTTGGCGGTGACGGCCCGCAGCCCCTTCTCGAAGATCCGATCCACCAGGCTCTGGTCGAGTTCTCCCATCCGACCCGGTTCGGCGCGGGTGACGCGGACGAGTTGGGGAAGGATGTGGAGCATCTCGGAGGCCTCGGCGATGTCGGCGTGGCCCCCGACCCGGGCTCCCAGCCCGAGCTCCTCCTCAACGACGAGCCGCCAGAGGCCCACGAGACCCAGCAGGTCGGTGTAGGCACCGACCCAGCACGCCTCGTCCACCTCCTCCACCGCCGCCTGGAGGCGGGGAACCATATCCCTCAACGGGGCGAAGTTGCCCCCGTGGGACGGGAGGAGACAGATGTCGGTGAAGCCGTGCCGAGCCAGACTCACGCAATAGTCCCGACACATCGCTTCCAAGGTTTCGGGGCTGACGGAGATCGTGCCCGCGAACCCCATGTGGTGCTCGGAACACCCCACCCGGATCGTAGGGGCCACCAGAGCGTCGCCCAGATTCCGGGCCACTCTCCAGCCCAGCGCCGTGCCCAGCTCGGCGTCGACACACAGGGGAAGGTGAGGTCCGTGCTGCTCGGTGGCTCCCACCGGGATCACGACAGTGGTGGTGCCCCGGGTGATGGCCAGTTCGACCTCGGGCCAGGTGAGGTGCTCCATGAAGAGGGACTCGGAGCCTTCAGCGTCTTGGACCATGGAGGAGATGTCTCGTGAAGTGGGAGTGGTTGGAGCGGACGTCCCGGAGGGGGCAGGCACGTTTCGGCGCTCCAGACACGAGCCCCCCACCGAGCCGTCGGTGTCAAGTATCGCAAAATCCGCCCATCCGGGTCCAGTCATCTCCGGGGAATCACGAGCGCCCGCCCGGGGGCACGACACCTCAAGGCGGGCTCCGGAGTAGTAGTCCGGTGCCTCGGAGATTCGCCGGGAGTCGTGCTTCGGCGCGTCCGCGGTCGCCGGGTGGTGGAAGGATCGATGCTTCCACCCGCCTCCCCTCTCAGACGCTGGAAGTTCATGGTCGCCTCCCCCCCTTCTCACCGAGTCCACCGTGCGGCCCATCGCAGCCGGAGTCGTCCCAGGGCTCGGATCCTGGCCCTGGTCGGGATCCTGATCAGTGCCGGTTGTCAGGTGGGAGACGGGCAGATGGAGCAGGGGAAGGGCGAGTTGGACGCGCCAGCCGGCGTCGCCTCGGTCTCGGCGCCCGATGGGAGCGCCTCGGCCGCCTCTCTCGCACCCACCGCACTCCTGGACCGGAGGGATCTGCACGCCGGTGTGGGACTCGACAGCGCCCTGATCGCCCAGGCGGTAGAACGGGCCGGTGCCCAGTCCCGTCTCCACAACATGATCGTGGCCCGACACGGTGAGGTGCTGGTGGAGCGGCACTTCAGAGGACCGCCCCCGGACCGACCAGCCAATGTGAAGTCGGTCTCCAAGAGCCTGCTCTCCGCCCTCGTCGGCCTGGCCATCCAGGAGGGACATCTGCCCGAGGTGGACACGCCCATCGGCTCCTACTTCTCTGAGTACCTGGAGAATGGCGAGGCGGCCCGGGATCCAAAGGCAGCGATCACCGTAGGGGACCTCCTCTCCATGAGTTCGGGGCTCGAATCCACCTCGTTCGGCAACTACGGCCGATGGGTCGCAAGCTCGGACTGGGTGGGGTGGGTCCTCTCCCGGCCCATGAATTTCGAGCCCGGGGAGCGGATGGTGTACAGCACAGGAAACACCCACCTGGTCTCGGCGCTGCTGACCCGGGCCGCAGGTGAGAGCACCCACAGGCTGGCGCGGCGCGCCCTGGCCGAACCCATGGGAATCCAGCTCCCCCCCTGGCCCCAGGACCCTCACGGCATCTATTTCGGTGGGAACGACATGCTCATCAGTCCTCGCGGCCTCCTCCGTTTCGGGGAGATGTATCGGAACGGCGGAGTCCTCGACGACCGGCGGATCCTTCCCCGGCAGTGGGTGGAGGAGTCCTGGCGAGTCCGGGTCCACTCCCGGCGTGACGGCAACGGATACGGACTGGGGTGGTGGGCCCGTGAGGCGGGAGATCATGAAGTGCGCTTCGCCTGGGGCTACGGAGGCCAGTTTCTCTTCATCGTCCCGGAGCTGGAGCTCACCGTGGTCTTCACCTCGGATCCGTGGAGCGCCCGGGAGGGTGGACACAACCGGGTTCTTCACGATCTTGTCGACGACTTCCTGGTGCCCGCCGCCGTCCTGGGGAGCGGGCCTGGGGATTAGCCCGGGTTCGGGTCATTTCCGACGCCCGGAGACCCACCACCGAAGACAGCCCTGGAAGGCTTTTCAAGAACCATGAACTTCGGAACCGTCACCAGTTCGCTGGCCATCCTCTCCCTCCTATCGGCGGGGCTGGGGCTCCTCCTCCTGGCCCTCCTCCTGGTACCCGCGGGCCGGCGCCGGCTGGCCCTGGAGACCGGAGGACAGACCCGGACCCTCCTGGGAAGCGCCTTCGCGGTGGCCACCGTCGCGTCGGTGGGCAGCCTCTACTATTCGGAGGTGGTGGGGTTCGTCCCCTGCCTGCTCTGCTGGTATCAGCGCATCGCCATGTATCCCCTGGTTCCGATCCTCGGGATCGCGGCCCTTCGGGGCGATCGCTCGGTGCGCTGGTACGGACTGCCTCTGGCCGTGGTCGGGCTGGGCATCGCCCTCTATCACGTGGTGATCCAGTTCCAACCTGCCCTGGACGCAGGCATGTGCTCCGCGGCAGCCCCCTGTTCGGCCCGGTACCTCTCAGTCTTCGGCTTCGTGTCCCTACCGGTGATGGCGGCAGGTGGCTTCACCCTCATCGCCGCGCTCCTCTGGGCGGTGGGGCTTCAGGTCTCGTCGGAGAGTTCGGCGTAGCCCCGGTCGTGATAGAGCAGGGGCGACGTACCCCCTCCCACATCGGTCTCCACGACCAGCCCCACGACCAGCCGTGACGACCCTACGGGAACCAGACGCTCCACCTCACATGTGAGACCGGCGTGCGTGCCCTGAATCGCTGGATCGCCCTCCGAGGGGAAGGGATCCGGACCCACCGGGAAGGCATCGGCAAACCTGCTGGCGAGGGCCGACTGATCCTGAGCGAGGATGTTCACGACAAAGCGCCCGCCCTCCGAGAGGAAGGGAAGCGCCTGGGCCCCGGGGCCCAGAGAGATCACGATCCTGGGAGGTCGGGCCGAGATCGAGGCCAGTGCACTCACTGTGGTGGCGTAGACCCGACCGTCGTCCTTGTCGCGCACGGCCACAACGGAGACCCCCGAGGCCCAGCGCGCCATGGCGTCCCGAAAGCTCTCTCCCTCCACGCCCGGACCGTCATGCTCCTCTTCCCGCCGCCCCGTTTCGATCCGGGCCTCGATGGGCCGTCTCTTCATCTGGACACTCCTCGAAAAACCGCTGAAGAAGTAGAGGGACAGAGCCGCACGACTTTCCCAAGTCGTTACCGCCCCGTACCTTGGAGATTGGCATTTTCCACCCGCGCCGACTGAACTTCTCCCTGCGTCTGGGGTGGATTCCTAAGGTATTACACCCCTCTGCAACAGGAGAGATCTATGACGCTTGTCCACCGTCGCTTCACATGGTTGGCCTTCCTCCCCTTCCTTGCCCTGACACTCGTCCTGGCTGGATGCGAGGATGCAGATGAAGACGAGGTGGTCAGCGCCATCGAGCTGGAGGTCACCGAGATCGAGGACGACGGCTTCGCGAATCCGATCGGCGTGGTCCACGACGAGGTGGACGACGTCTATCTCGTGAGCAACATGAATGGGGATCCGACCCAGGCCACCGGGAATGCCTTCATCTCGCGCCTGTCCCCTGACGGCGAGGTTCTCGAGTCCAACTGGATCGACCTGACGGGAACGCCCCGAGCGCTCAATTCCCCTCGAGGCATGGCGATCCGGGACGACTCGCTCTTCGTGGCCGACATCGACTGCATCCGGATCTACGACCGGCCGAGTGGAGCCGACGACGGGTTCACCTGCCTCGACAACGTCACCTTCATCGCGGATGTGGACATCGGGCCCGAGGGTTCGATCTTCGCCATCGATGCCGGCATGGTCTACGAGGACGGTGAGTGGTCTCCCACGGGGACCGACGCCGTCTACCGTATCGTGACCGCCGAGGGTCGCCAGGGCTCGACCCTGGCCAGTGGGGAGGAGCTTGGAAATCCGGGTTCCCTGGCGGTGGGATCCAGGGGGATCTTCGTGACGACCATGGGCACCGGTGAGCTTTACGCCGTGGCCCCCGACGGGAGCCGCACGTCGATCCTGCCCGAATCCGATCAGCGACTGGGAGGGATCGTCTTCCTGGCCGACGGAAGCTTCGTCTTCTCATCGCTGACGGACTCCTCGCTCACCATGATCGACGCCGGTGGGCAGGTCATCGATCTGGCCGAGGGAATCCCCGACGCTCAGATCCTGGGCTACGATGCGCAGCGAAACCGGCTCCTCGTCCCCATCCCCAGCGAAAACCGAATTCTCTTCCTCGACCTCCCCGACATGATCTGAGGTCGGAGCCCGGACCCTTTCCACATCGGCACCATCCCTGATGACTAGAAGGCTGTTGAAGAACAGGAGCGACCGCCGTTGGGAGCGCCAGGTCACTGGATCCGAGGCGGCTCAGCGCAGGCATAGCGGACGAACTACGTCCAGGCGAGCCAACGCCGGAGGCGGCGGCCCGCCGCCCCAACCCGAAGGGCGTCGGGGGGTTGCGGCCCTGGATCGTCGTTGGGGCTCCTCGCCATTGCATCTGGGCCTGGCCCTGTTGCTGGTCCTCCCGGCCGCCGGGGTCGGCGCGTCGCCGCCCGGGGTCGAGGTCGGGCCGGATCCAGGTCCACCCCCTCGGGAAGTGGCGCTCCCGGCGGATACCATCTCGCCGGCCGACACTGTGGCCCTGGATCCCGTGGAGGTCACCGTGCTTCGAACCGTGACTCCCCTGGCCGCGGCCCCCATGGCCGTCTCGGTGCTGGATGAGGAGGACATGCGAAGGGGCCGGAGCGGCACCTTCCTCGAGGAGGCGCTCCAGGGCCTGCCCGGAGTCCAGGTCCAGAATCGATTCAATCCGGCGGTCGGGGAGCGCGTGGCGATCCGGGGCTTCGGCGCCAGGGCCCAGTTCGGGGTCCGCGGGGTCCGGATCGTGGTCGACGGCATCCCGGCCACCCTCCCGGACGGTCAGTCCACGCTGGAGCACATCGACCTGGGCAGCATCGGACGGGTCGAGGCGCTCAGGGGACCGGCGTCCTCCCTCTTCGGGAACGCGTCGGGTGGCGTGCTCGCCTTCCACACCGTCCTCCCCTCGACGGCTCCGGTGGAGGTGGAGGCCGAGGCTGTGGTCGGAAGCCATGGACACTACAAGGGTCAGACCACAGCCACCGGGACCATGGGGGAGACCGGGTACCTGCTCTCCGTATCCCGAACAGGATGGGACGGGTTCCGCGAGCGCCCCAATGAAGAGGGGTCCACCTATGGGAGTGCGGATCGGTCCGGTCTGAACGCCCGGGTCCTCCGCCCCCTGGCCGAGGGAGAGCTCTCCCTGACGCTGAACCTCCTGGACCTGGACGCCGAGAACCCGGGATCCCTTCCCGCCGACATGCGCAGCGATCCGAGCCGTCCGGCCTGGAACTTCAACATCGTCCAGGGCGCGTCGAAGCAGGTTCGCCAGGGTCAGTTGGGAGCCCGCTGGCACCGGGTGGACGCAGGTTCCCTGGACTGGGATCTTTCGCTCTTCGGGGTCCGGAGGGAAGTGGTGAACCCCATCCCCTCCGACATCATCGACCTGGATCGAGGCGGGGCCGGACTCCGGGTGCAGGCCGGACGGGAGGAGGCCACGGCCTGGGGACCCTTCCGCTGGTATTCGGGGGTCGAGGCCGAGCTCCAGCAGGACGATCGCCTCAACTTCGACAATTCCCGGGGGGAGCGGGGTGAGCTGACGCTGGATCAGGCTGAACGGGTCCGGAGCCTGGGGCTGTTCCTTCAGGGCATGCTGCCCCTGCCCACCCGAGGTGAGCTCATGGTGGGGCTCCGCCACGACCAACACGACTTCCGGGCGCGGGATCGATTTCCCCGGGAGGGTGAGGATCCCGCCGCCACGGGCGACCGGAGCATGAACGCCCTCAGCCCCTCGGTGGGGATTCACCTCCCGCTGACTCCGGAGCTGGACGCCTTTGCTTCAGTGGGGACCTTCTTCGAAACCCCCTCCACGACCGAGTTGGCCAACCGACCGGACGGCGCCGGCGGCTTCAACCCCGAACTCGAGCCCCAGGAGGGCTCCTCCGGTGAGCTGGGCATGCGAGGTCGCTTCGGGGGCGGATTCTCGGCCTGGGAGATCACCGCGTACCGGACGAACATTCGCAATGAACTCGTCCCCTTCGAGGTGGCCGACGCACCGGGTCGGACCTATTTCCGCAACGCCGGCTCCTCCCGGCACCAGGGGATCGAGGGAACGCTCTCGCTTCGACTTCCCGATCGGCCGATCCGGGCCGACCTGAGCTATACCTGGACGGACGCGCGCTTCCGCTCCTTCGAGCAGGACGGGGAGGATCTGGCGGACAACCGGATTCCGGGCCTGGCGCCCCACCGGGCCCGGGCGAGCCTCCGGGTGTCACCGGGCGCGACCTTCGGCGAACTCTCCGCCACCTACGCCCACCGGGTTCCGGTGAACGACATCAATTCGCAATTCGCCCCGTCCCACACACTGCTGGATCTGCGGACGGGCCTCCAGGGTGCGGAGATCGGCAACGTCCGTATCTCTCCCTGGGTCGCGGTGACGAACCTCCTGGACCGGGAATACATGGCGTCCGTGGCCGTGAACGCCTTCGGGGGCCGATTCTACGAGCCGGGCCCCGGGCGTTCCTTCCAGCTCGGCCTCCGGGCCGGGTTCTGACGGCTCACCGGGCCGAGGGCCGGAAGCCGGACCCGATCAGTCCATGACGGCGTCCACGACCTCTCGGGGTTTTCCCGAACCGAAGATGTGTGTGGGGTTCAGTCGGTGGGTTCCCCGGATGTGTCGGATGGAGCCGGAGAGAGCCCGGATCACCAGACTCTCCGTGGTCACCCCCAGTCCCCGATCGTAGCGAACTCCTTCGAGAAAGGGGCTTCCGGTGATGGCGGTGGCTGCGAAGAAGGCGTCATCCCCCCTCACCAGGTCGTCCAGGCTCAGGACCCGGTCCATCTCCGCCTGATCCATCTCTTCGGCGAGGCGGGTCCGCTCGCCTTCTCGCTGGGGGGCTCGGATCCCCTGCATCCCCCCACCGAGCGCCTTCACCGCCGCCGCCGCGATGACCCCCTCCGGCGTGCCCCCGATCCCCATGAGGAGATCGACACCCGTGCCGGGGTAGGCGGCCTGAAGGGCGCCCATGACGTCGCCGTCGGAGTGGAGGGCTACCCGGGCCCCGGCCCGACGGATCTCCGCCACCAACTCCTCGTGGCGGGGCTTGTCGAGAACGAACACGGTGAGGCGCTCTACTGGCCGCTGCATGGCTTCGGCCACACGCTTCAGGTTCTCTGTGGGCGTGGCGGCGATGTCGATGGCATCCCGGGCCTCCTCTCCCACCACCAGCTTGTCCATGTAGAAGGAGGCGCCGGGCTCCCACATGGTCCCCCTGGGCGCCGCAGCGATCACTGCGATGGCGTTGGGCCGCCCCAGGGCCAGGAGACGCGTTCCCTCCACGGGATCCACCGCCAGATCCAGGGCCGGTGCTTCACCGCTCCCCACCCTTTCGCCGTTGTAGAGCATGGGAGCGTCATCCTTCTCCCCCTCCCCGATCACGACCCTTCCATCCATCCGTACCGTGTCCAGGACCGCACGCATGGCATTCACCGCGGCCTGGTCTCCGGCCTTCCCATCGCCTCGCCCCATGAAGGGGGCGGCGGAGAGGGCCGCCGCCTCGGTCACCCGGACCAGCTCCATCCCCAGGTTCCGATCCACCCTCTGAAGCTCCGACGGACCGTCCCCCCTCGTGGATCTCCTCATCCCGTCCTCTCCCCGAGGGCTTCGCGAAGCTCTCCGATCATGCCCTTCGACTGGAGCTTCTCGGCCTTGTGCTCGATGAATCGGGCGTACTCCTCGACGAAGATCCGACCCGGCGTGCGGAAATCGAAGTTCTCCGGGTGATCCCGGAAGTGTTCACGGTGCACCCGAGTCCAGACGAGTCGCCCATCGGTGTCGATGTTCACCTTCGTGACTCCCAGGGGAACCGCACGGGCGAATTCATCCTCGTCCACCCCCTTGGCAGAGGGATCCAGAGCACCTCCGGCCGCGTTGATCCGCTCCACCTCCTCCCGAGGCACCGAGCTGGATCCGTGCATCACCAGGGGAAAGCCCGGGAGACGCCGTTGGATCTCCTCCACTCGATCGAAGTGGATCCCCTGGCTCCCGCTGAACTTGTATGCGCCGTGGCTGGTGCCGATGGCCACGGCCAGGGAATCGCACCCGGAGCGCTCGACGAACTCCTGGGCCTCTGACGGATCGGTGAGCTGGGCATGCTTCTCATCGACCTGGATATCCTCCTCCACCCCTCCCAACATGCCCAACTCCGCCTCGACGCTGACCCCGGCGGCGTGGGCACGCTCCACGACTCGGCGGGTGGCGGCGATGTTCTCCTCGAAGGGATCGTGGGAGGCATCGATCATCACCGAGCTGTAGAATCCGGAGTCGATGGCGTCGTAGCAGGTCTCCTCGTCGCCATGATCCAGATGCACGGCGAAGATGGCGTCGGGATAGTCCTGCTCCACCGCTCGCAGGATGGCCTCCAGCATCTTCACTCCCGCGTACTTCCGCGCCCCTTTGGAGAGCTGGACGATGAACGGAGCCTCAGCCCTGGCGTGCCCTTCGAAGAGCCCCAGGGCCTGTTCCATGTTGTTGATGTTGTAGGCGCCGATGGCGAAACGGCCGTACGCCACCTCGTAGAGGTCGCTGGTGGTCACGATCATCCGTGATCTCCTGAAGGGGCTGGGGTAAGGAGGGAGTTAGGAAGGGGACGGGGTGCCAGCGCCTGCGCGCCCAAGGATCCCGCTTCCCGGCGGCGGCCAGGGCCCGTGGCCCCTTCCCAACCTGCCGAGAGGGCGCGAAATATGGAACCCCGTCCCGTTTCACGACAATAACATGGTTTGTCGGTGGACCGCTTCCTCAGCAGATTGCTGCTTCATGCCGGAACGCATCCCCTCCGGCAGCGGAGATCCGACCCGGAGCTCCGCGACGAACCCACCGAGGCCAGACGTTCAACCCATGACCCAGACCGCCACCACCGGAGCGGAGCGCTTGCCGAGGAACTCGGAGCGAGGCGAGAGCCCGTCGTCGGAACCGGCGATCGTGTGCAGAGGGCTCAGGAAGAGCTTCGGGTCGACCCATGCCGTCCGGGGAGTGAACCTGGAGATCCGACGCGGTGAATGCTACGGGCTGCTGGGGCCGAACGGCGCGGGGAAGACCACGACGGTGGAGATCCTGGAGGGACTCACCGAGCCCGACGAAGGGGAGGTCCGGATCCTGGGGATGACCTGGGGCGAGAACGCGAAGGCCATCCGCCGCCGTCTGGGGATCCAGCTCCAGGAAGCTCAGCTCACCGAGCGCCTCCAGGTGGTGGAGGCGCTCCGGCTCTTCCGCTCGTTCTATCCGTCCGGGCCCACCGTGGACGCCCTGATCGAGCGGGTCCAGCTACAGGAGAAAGGCCGGACCTACGTCCGGGATCTCTCCGGAGGCCAGCGGCAGCGCCTTTCGGTGGCCTGCGCTCTGGCCGGCGATCCGGACATCCTTTTCCTGGACGAACCCACCACGGGATTGGACCCCCAGTCCCGCCGAGCCCTCTGGGAGATCATCGAGTCCTTCCGGGAGGAAGGGGGCACGATCCTCCTCACCACGCACTTCATGGACGAGGCGGAGCGACTGGCCGACCGGGTCGCGATCATGGACCACGGCCGGATCCTCATCGAGGGGACGCCGACCCAGCTCATCCAGACCCTGGGGGGGGCACACGTCATCGAGTTCGAACCCAACACCCCCATGGCCGACCACGAGCTTCGCGGCCTTCCCGGGGTGGAGACGGTCCGCACCCGGGGAGGAATGGTCCTCGTGACCTGCGAGGAGCTCCACCTCACCCTGCCTTCCCTCATGGACCTCCTGGCTTCCCGGGGAATGGAGCTGACCTCGCTGACGACCCACCGGGCGACCCTCGACGACGTCTTCCTGGCCCGGACGGGTCGGCAACTCCGGGATGAGTGACCCGGGAGCTCTCCGCCAGCTGACGGTGACCCGGGTCCGGGTGATGCTCCGGGAGCCGGAGATCATCTTCTGGGTCTTCGCCTTTCCCATCTTTCTGGCCATGGGGCTCGGTCTCGCCTTTTCCGACCCTACTCCGGAACGGATCCCCGTGGCAGTGGAGGAGGGGACCCTGGATGACGGCATGCTGGAGCGGATGTCCCGCCTGAACCCCGACCTCCAGCTCGAACCCATGACGCCCGCCGATGCCGCCGACGCTCTGAGGCGCGGCGAGGTCGCCCTGGTACTGGCCCGCATGGACGCAGAGGTGGTCTTCCGATTCGACCCCACCCGGTCGGAGGGACGGGCGGCCAGTGCCGCAACGGATCGGGCTCTCCAGGAGGCAGCAGGCGGTACTCGACCCGTCGCCATCCGGGCCCAGGAGGTGGAGCAGAGGGGACAGCGCTACATCGACTGGCTCATCCCCGGCATCATCGGATTCAACCTGATGAGCACCGGACTCTGGGGGGTGGGGTTCTACGTCACCCAGAGCCGGCAGAGCCTTCAACTCAAGCGGCTCGTGGCGACCCCGATGCCCCGGGGATACTTCCTCCTGGCCCAGATCCTGGCCCGCTTCTTCTTTCTCCTCGTCGAGGTGCCCCTGCTGGTCCTCTTCGCCTGGCTGGTGTTCGGGGTGGAGATGGCGGGCGACGCGCTCTCCCTGGCCCTAGTGGTCCTGGTCGGAGCGGCGTGCTTTTCCGGACTGGGCCTCCTGGCCTGCTCCCGGGCCCGGACCACTGAAGGGGTGAGCGGGATCATCAACGTGATCATCATGCCCATGGTGGTCCTTTCGGGGGTCTTCTTCTCGCCGACCCGCTTTCCCGACGCGGTTCAGCCCCTGATCCAGATCCTTCCACTCACGGCGCTCAACGACGCGCTCCGGGCCGTCTACAACGACGGGCTCCCCGTCACGGCGGCAGCCGGCGAGATGGGGCTCCTCCTCCTCTGGACCGCCGCAGCCTTCTTCCTAGCGCTGCGCCTCTTCCGCTGGCAGTAGAAGGCTGCAAGAGACCTGCAGAGGTCGCCGGACGCCCGCCGGACTCAAGGTCGGATCGTGGCGGTGATCCATCCCCGGGTTCGATCTTCGAAAGGGGCGTCCAGGGAACGGGCTACGCCAAGATGGAGGGAGAGCTCGGGAAGCGCGAGCTGGGAGGCCGAGGGGAGGACGAGTCGCTGCTCCAGACCTGCGACTCGGTGCCAACTGGACCACGACGGATCCACGCTCACCAGTTGAAGGAAGGGCGAGGCTCCCGCCACCCTAAGGGAGAGTCGCCCCATTCCGAGGCGACGGCCCTCCAGGAGCCCCGGTGGGAGCGCCGGGAGGGAGATCATCTGTGAGAGGAAGGCCGGATCGACCAGCGAGGGGTCGGTGCCTCCGATCTGGAACCGTTCGAAGGGGGCCTCTCCGTCGAGCCTCCCGTACCCCAGGGCGCCGGCGAGACCCACTCCGCCCACGGCCAGCCCCAGGCGGCCGTCGGCCCGAAACCGGCTCCACCCCCGATCCCCGGTCCGACCGGTGCCCATGTGCAGCCGGACCGAGGGCCGGAGCCTGAGGTCTCCTCTTCCCAGGTCGAAGGCCGCTCCTCCCTCGGCGATACCTGCCGTCCGGTTCACCCCATCGCCCTCGTCGGGAGAACTCCCAGGAAGGGACAGGCGGGCGCTCCCACCCAGCGCACGGGCATGGAGACGGCCCGCGCTCGTCCACCGCTCCACCTCCAGTCCCGCCAAGCCGCCCTGCAACCGGGTGTTCCCCTGGATCGCCTCCCCCCGCACACTGTTCTCCCGGGCGGCCGAAAACCCTTCCAACCGCAGATCCACCGGCAGGCGACGGATGAGCGCCGCAGCCCCGCCCCCCCTCCAGGTGCCGGGATCGCCGACCTGTCCCTGGGCCACCAGGCTGAGTCGGCCCACGGGATCGCCCATGTAGAAGGAGAGGTGGGCCGAGCCGCCCCCTGAATCCCATCCTCCCCCGGGGACGAGGTTCCAGCGCTGGGGTCCCCAGCCGTAGGGCTGAGGCGGAGGAACCGGTTGGATCGATGGAGGAGCCGGGCGCTCCGAAGGTGACCGGGGGAGCACGGGCCAGAGCTCAGGGTCCGGGGCGAGATCGACCACCGCCGGAATCGAGTCCGGATGCAGACGATGAAGGTCCCATCCTCGGCTGTGGAGGTTCAGGAAGTAGAGGGCTCCGGTGGCGGGGTCAGGGTCGGGGGCGGCCACGGACCCCAGCACCCTGGTGAGGCCGCGAGGCGCCTCCGCACCCTCGGTCGACTCCAGGGGAAGGAGCTCCAGGTTCGCCACCCCCGTCGCCTCGGAGACCACCGCCACGCGACGCCGATCGGGAAGCGGCACGGGATCATACCGGCTGGCCCCATCGTCCGGATCCAGGTACCGGAGGGCGGCATCCGCCCCCGACCCTGCAGTTCCATCCACCGGGACGTGGACCACACGCCAGCGCCCCTCCTCCTGCAGGGCGGCCACTACACCCAGCCCGTCGGGCGTCCACCGGGGCCGGTGGAAGGTCCGGTCCGGAGATCCTGCGACCAGCGTGGAGATCTCGCCCGACGAGAGGGAGACCAGGACCAGGTCGCAGCTGCCCCAGTCGCATCGCACCCCTACCGCACGCTCCCCGTTGGGCGACGGGTCGGCATCTCGAACCCCGGATCCGTGAGTCACCCGCTCCACTCCCCCCTCGTCGGGAGTCCAGATGAAGAGGTCCGGGCGGAGGGTCCCGTCGGATCGGGGCTCCCATCGCACGGTGAGGACCCGCTCTCCATCCGCGAAGAACCGGGGCGACAGAAAGGGTCGGCCACTTCGCGCCTCCAGTCGATGCTTCACCGGAAGAGGAGGTGGCTCGCGCACCACAGCCGGCACATCCAGAGAGTCCCGCTCCACCAGCCGCTGCCGAGCGCGGGCCCGCTCCTCGGCCTCGTCCTCGTCCTCCTGCGTGCCCAGGATGGCCAGGGTGGCCGGAGCGTCCCGGGAGTGGAGCTCCAGCGCCACTCGCTCACCATCCGGGGAGAGGGTCGGGTCCCCGGTGTGCCAGCGCCGCACCAGGAGGGGCTCCCCCTCCTCGATCCCCTCTCCTTCGAGCCGGCTCCGGAGCTCCAGCGCCCCGGCGGTGAGGTCCACCGTGAACCGGCCGTAGAGCTCCTCGGGGGGCCTCCCGTAGACCCCCTGAAAGGCCGAGGAGAAGTCCCTCCGCTCCCGTGCCGACATCCGCCGCCAGAGGTCGGTGAGGCTCTCCTCGCCCTCCCTGGCCACCAACCATTCCAGATACGCCGATCCCGCCATGTACGCCGACCCCATGTCCTGGTAGCCCGAGGCACCGGACAGCTCGCCGTACGCAGGGAGCCGGCCCTCCAGCGCCCGGAGTCGGAGGAAGGCAGGGCGACTGGCGCCGTAGGGCCTGCCGCTCCCGGTGAGGACCCCTTCCAGATAGGTGGCATATCCCTCCACGACCCATCGGGGCGAGCGACGGGTCACTGGGCCGACACGCAGGGGGGAGAGGCTCCAGAGATTCCGCTCTCCCCAGTTCCGGGACGGGTAGCTGAGGTGAGCCAGGTGCGCGTACTCATGGATGAACAGGAGTTCACCCCAACCGGAGTGATGCCCGATCCCGGTGCGGGGACCCGGGGGCGTCGGCCAGAGGGTGGTCAGGGGATGGTCGATGAGGGCCAGCGCGTAGCCATTGGCCTGATTGCTCGGATCGGCGACCAGGACGGTGACGGGCCGGTCCGGAGCACGCCCCACCATCTGCGCCACGGCCTCGTGATAGGCCTCCATCCGCTCGACCAGCGGAAGCGTCCAATCCCGGCCCAGCGTCGGAAAGTGCACCCGAAAGTTCTCGGTCTCCACCGTCTCCCATGCCTCGCTGGGCTGCGATGGCCCCAAACCGATCTGGGCGATGCCCGGGACAGGCCCCAGCATCAGAGCCGCAACGGCGAGGACAACCAGGCGAAGGAGCCTCATGGAAGCGAGAGGCGCAAGCCGAGCTCGACCCCACCCTCCGGGACGGGTCGCACCTGGAGCTGGCGGCTCCCCCCGGTGGCGGGGGCCCGCCGGTGGGCCCGGGGGATCGCCGATCCGATGACCCCGCCCACCAGCGCGCCACCGATGAGATCGGACGGGTAGTGGCGACCCGATTCGAACTCCAGGTAGGCGATGCCCCCGGCGGCCAGAAGGGCCCCGGCCCAGACCCCGTAGCGAAGCACCGAGTCCGGCCGGTAGTCGCCCACCACCGTGGCCAGAAAGACAGCGCTGGAGAAGGTGGCTGCGGTGCGTCCGGCGATGAAGACCCCGTCCGGATGGGGCTCGCCACGAAGCTCGTCGCTCAGCTCCTCGTTGTAGGCCCAGGGGGGGGTCCGGTCCACGATCCGGTGGGAGATGGAGGGGAGGGAGGTGGAGAGAAGAAGGGTCTCTCCGTACATGACGGCGAGAAGGGGCAGGTCGGACCAGCTCCGGGGCTCCAGCACCAGGAGGGCCGGGAGCACGAGAGCGGCGCGGGCCAGGGAGCGTGACCGGTCCTGCAGGGAAGTGTCGTATCGACTCGTGGCGGGACGATCGAAGCCGTTCACCCGACCGGCGTCCAGTTCCCGGAGGGTCCGCTCCGGGAGCGGCTCTCCCGGCTCATCCAGCGCCCCAGCCAGAAGGAGCGTGCCCACTCCACCCGACAGGAATGCGCCGTGCCGGACCAGCGAGAAGGTGTAGGGCGAGGAATCGGTCACCGCGGTCCGGCCCTGGGCCTCCTGAGCCAGGAGGGGCTCGGACCAACCGGCCCCCATGGACAAGAGGAGAGCGAGGAGTGGAAGGGGAGTCTTCATGCGGACACGGGCGGAGGTGAGGAATGGGTCGAATCGGGGCCGCATCGACGGATCAGGATAGGCCGAGGCTCAGGATCCACGCAATCCAGTGGCGATTCGCGCCGACCCCAGGAACAAAGTCGGGTCCCTTTCAGAACTAGAAGGCTGATGATCGGGTGCTTGCTTGTCCCCGACCACCCCGTAATTTGGAAGACTGGACCCTGACAGCTGCTCCTCGGGTGAACTTCATCCTGGGACTCCATCCACCTCGAGCCTCTGAGTCGAATGGCTTTCGGCCTGCCCCTCCGCGGCGCCCTGGGCACCGTATTCTCGGTGTGTACGGCTCTGGTCTTCCTGACCGGGCTGGGTGGCGAGGTCGTGGGAGCCATGGACTGCCCGCATCACCGGGCGTCAGCAACCCCCGGGGGCATGGATCACGAGGCCCCGACCCACCCCGAGGAGGGGCAGCCGGGGCACGAATCCCATGAGCCGACGCACGACCACGAAGGGCCCTGCACCTGCATGGGACCCTGCACCGTGGCCACGGGGATCACCCCACCTGCCCCCTCCGAGGCCGGTCCGGTGGCGGACGAGCCGGTCGCCCGGACCCTCGGACCTGCTCCCGAGTTCCGGGTGATCGTCGATCCGGGACTCCTTCCCTTCATGCGCCCCTATCCGATTCCCCCTCCCAGCCGGGTCGCCCGACCCGAGCCAACGATCTGACTCCGGACCCAGCCTCCCCTGTGAGGGACGCTGGGGACCGTGAATTCCAGTTTTCACTCTGAGGGGAATCCCATGACTTCTGGTCACCTGCACCTCCGTTCATCTTCCGCATCGTCACACCACCGCGTCCCGAAGGGCGCACTGCGGCCGCTCTTCTGGAGCGCCCTGACGCTCTTTCTGCTGGCGCCTGCCATCGCGTTCACCGCGGCCACCGAAGCGGATGGGGCCGAAGATCTCCACCTGAGCCTGAGGGGCTCCGTTCCCGCCGCAGACTCCACCGTCGCAGAGGCTCCCACGGAGGTCCGCCTCATCTTCTCCGAGCCGCCCCAGATGTCCGGGACCCGGGTCCGCCTGGTGGACTCCAGCGAAGAGCTGGTGGACACCTCCGAAGCCACCGCCGATGAGGACGACCCCAGGGAGGTCTACATTCAGATGGACGACCCGCTGGCCGACGGGACCTATTCCGTGGTCTGGAGAACCATCGCCCAGGACGGGCACGCACAGAACGGGACCTTCGAGTTCACGGTGCGAGCCGGGCGGTGATCGAAACCCTGGGGCCACCCCTTCAGCGGTGGCTCCTCTTCTCCGGCAGCCTTCTCCTGGTCGGGGCCGTGGCCTGGCGGGGCTTCATCGCCCCCCAGGCTCGGTTCCGCCTGTCCGGAGGTGAGCTCTCCCCTGCGTCGGAGCTCCCGGAGATCACCGTGATGGAACGAAGGGTGGCGGGGGCGGCGTTGGCCGCCTCCCTCATCCTTCTCCTGGCGTGGGGAGGGCGACTCTGGGTCCAACTGATGGAATTCCGGGATCCCTTCGCCCCCCTTTCGGAAGACCTGGAATACCTGATCCTCCAAAGCTCCTGGGGTTCGGTCTGGATGGCTCAGGGTGGAATTCTGCTCGTCCTTGTGGCGGGATTTCTCGTTCTCAGGCGTCGGGCCGGCCAAACGCCGCCCCCTTCGCCGGGGCTCACCCCCGAGGGAATCCCTCGAACGACGCCGCGTCGGCTGGAACTCCCCGTCCGCTGGGCCGTGGTGGGGGCCGGAGTGGGCTTCCTGCTCCTGACCCTGAGCCTTTCGAGCCACGCCATGTCCGTGCCGGGAAGCCGGATGCTGGCGGTCTCGGCCGACCTCCTCCACACGGCGGCGGCCGGTGTATGGATGGGCGGGCTGGTCTTCATCCTCCTGGTGTCGCGTGACGCCGCAGGGTCAAAGGGATATCGACTGCTGGCGACTCAACTCCCGGCCTTCTCCCCGGTGGCCATCGTGGCGGTGGGTACGCTCCTGGGCATGGGGGTCCTCCTGTCCACCTTCCATGTCCATGAGGTCCCGGCCCTGTGGGAATCGCAGTACGGCCGCACACTTGGGGCCAAGGTGGGGGTCGCCCTCGCCGTGATGGCCATGGGGTTCTGGAACTGGCGCCGTGGCCTGCCACGCCTTCAGGCCTCGGAGGGGAGCGGAAACGAAAGCGCCGCCGCCCTCCGTGTAAGGAGAGCGGCGGCGCTGGAGGTGGCCCTTGCGGTAGCGGTCGTGCTCATCACCGCGATCCTGGTGGCCACTCCTGTACCTCCGGGAGCCCACTGACCCCCGGCCTGCGGCGATCAGTCGATCTTCACCAGTTCGATATCAAAGGTCAGGTCATGTCCCGCCAGAGGATGGTTCGCATCCAGGTGGACCGACTCTTCCGTCACCTCGGCGACCTCCACCTGCATCGTCTGTCCCTCCGGGGTCTTCAGATGGAGATGCTGGCCGACCTCGGGATCCAGATCCTCGGGGAGCCGTGCCCGCTCGACCTGGTGGATGAGTTCCTCGCTCCGGGGGCCGTAGGCCTTCTCCGTGGGAATCGTGACGGTCTTCTCCTCGCCCTCCGTCATTCCGACGATGGCGGATTCGAACCCCGGGATGACCTTCCCCGATCCCACGGTGAAGGCCAGGGGATCCCGTTCCTCCGAGGTATCGAAGACGGTCCCATCCTGGATGCGACCGGTGTAGTGGACGTGGACGGTGTCTCCGTTTTTCGCTTCAGACAATGGACTGGGACTCCTTCTGGATTGCATGCTGGTGCGTGAATCGGAGTAGAACCCCGGAGGCCCTCCAAAGGTCAGCGCGGCCGTGAGCCCCGTTCCAGATCAGGGAGCGCGGGGACTCCGACGCCGATGATCCCCGCCGGGATGCTTCAACAGAGTCTCAACGCAGCGTCCGTCGCCGCTCCCGCACGGTCTCCATGAGGTGCTCGATCCGGACCTGGAGAGCATCTTCCAACTCTTCCATCTGGATCTCCTGATCCTTCATCATGATCGTGTAGGGCTGCATCTCCTCGTCCCGGGTGTCGGCCAGCTTCTCCCTGGTCTCTTCGGCCTTCCCCAGGGCGAACAGAGCCTTCTGAAGCCAGGAAGACTCGCGCTGCTGGAGCCGGATCTCCCGGCGCTGCTGTCGTCGTCGGTCGCTCAATTCCATCCTCCTCGAGAGGAAAGGTGTGAACGGAGTGGGGAGGCCTGTCGCACCGCCGCCCCTGGTTCGATTTCCCCGTCCGATCGGGTCTCCAGGGCGAAGACCTTCCTTCCAATACCGGTAAGCCCGCTCGTCGTTTCATCCCTGCGTCAGACCAGGGGTCAGGGCTTCCAGGTCGCGGCGCTGAGGATCGACCAGAGGTGCACGATCCAGCCCAGGAGCACGACCCAGAGGGCCGCCGCCAGGACGAAGTGGATGATGGCCGCCAGGAGACGCCCCTGAAGAAGCTGGCCCAGGCCTGGTATGAAGAAACTCGCCAGAGCCGCAATGACATTTCCAGCTGAACCTCGTCCCGCCATCCTCCACCTCCCTCGTATGGGTTCAAACTGCGCGTACGGGGTCAGCCCGCTGGACGCACTACGATCTTCCCGAACACCCCGCCCTCCTCCAGGAGTTCGTGGGCTCCGGCGACCCCTTCCAGCCCCACCGTGGAGTGGATCACAGGCTGGACGTGACCCAGGAACACCTGCTCCATTGCCTCCCGGAACTCCCGGGGGCTCCCCATCGTGGTGCCCAGGATCGAGAGCTGCTTCCAGAACACATGCCGCAGATCGACCTTGGGCTTGGGTCCCGTCGTGGCCCCATAGGTGACCAGGCGCCCCCCTGGCGCAAGCGCTCTGATCAGAGTTCCCATCAGGACCTCACCCACCGAATCCAGCACTACATCCACGCCCCGGGAGCCGGTCGCCTCTCGAATCAGTTCGCGGGGGTCACCGCTGGATCGATCCAGCGCCACATCCGCTCCCAGCTCCCCTACCCGGCGGCAACTCTCCTCCCCGGAGGTGAGTACGAAGATCCGCGCCCCTGCGTTTCGGGCCATCTGGATCGCGGCGGTGGACACCCCTCCCGATCCCCCCGTGATGAGGACCCGCTCCCCTGGGCGGAGCTGGGCCCGACCCATGAGGGCCCTCCACGCGGTGACGGAGACCAGGGACGCGGCGGCGGCCGTTTCGAATGCCACATGATCGGGAAGCTGCAACAGGTTGTCCGCAGGCACGAGTGCGTACTCGGCGAATCCTCCCTGGGTGTGCTCTCCAATGACCCTGAAGTGGGGATTGGGAAGGTCCGCGCCTCGTCGAACCCCTTCGTACCATGCCCAATCCAGCGAAGGGTCCGCCACCACCCGAGCCCCCCGGGGGACCCCTTCGGCTCCCTCACCTGTGGCATCCACCTCCCCCGCGATATCCGAACCCCCGATGTGGGGTATGGGAATCTCGATAGGCAGGCCCCTTCGAACCCACAGATCCAGGTGGTTGAGTGACGACGCTCGAACCCGGACCCGGACCTGTCCCGGGCCCGGCTCCGGAATGGGGAGCTCTTCGGTCCTGATCACTTCAGGACCGCCATGTTCATGGAAAACTGCAGCCTTCACCCGAGACCTCCTGGAACGAGTCGATGCGATGCCGGCCACCGGAGCCACGGATAGCCATGGACGATGGGAACCCGGCGCGGGCTTTGAACCGAATGGACTTCTTCAGCTTGAGCCCGCGACGGCCTCCACGAAAGGGCTCCGGGGCCGCGAACAGCTCCGCTGCCCCTACTTCTCGAAGAATCTTCTGAATACCTTTGAGGTATTCCTGAATGAAGCCTGGATCCGCTTCGCCCTCTCGGGATACCCTCCCGCGAAAACGATGCCAGGTGTCATTCTCCTCGAGCTCCGCCGCCCCATGACGAGCCCCGACGACTCCAAAGACCGCGACCGGTCGGAGAGCCCGACCGGCAATCCCCTACTGAACGGGGACATCCACGATACTCCGGATGCCACCCTCGGCGGCTACGTCCGTGAGCATTCGCGTCCTCCGGCCTTCGAGGGGGCCGACGGTGAACCCTACACCGTCTCCATCGAGGTGGAGAAGACAGGCGACCTCCGCGCTCCGTACGAAGGGTACCTGATCTTTCCCCGGTGGGCCTCCACCGGACTCGGGGTGGTCGGTCATGTGGAGACCCCCACTCTTCTCCGAGGAACGAACCGGGACGATGTGGCGGGCCGTCTGGGTAAACTCCCTCTGGTACAGGTGAAGTTCCTCCTGGACCAGGCCCTGGATCAGGCCGGAAGTGACGACAGCCCGGACGACCCGATTTCGCCGACCCCCGAAGGTTGAGCCTTGACCATGTCGACCTTCCCTGCTCCCCCTCTGACTCTCCACCGACCATGATCCGTCGCGGCCTTCTCTACCTGAGTGAATCTCCCGGCGCGAAGCGGATCCTGACCGGAACTCGCGTGACCCGATCGGTGAGCCAGCGTTTCGTTCCTGGCGAAGGCGTGGACGATGTGATCAACGCCGCCCGTGAGGCGAATGCGGTGGGGCTGAAGGCTACGGCGAACTACCTGGGTGAAGCGGTGACGAACCGGGACCAGGCCCGGGCCGCCGCCGACACCTACGTCGAAGTGCTCGACCGGATCGACAGGGAGAAGCTGGACGCCAACATCTCGCTCAAATTCACCCAGATGGGTCAGGACATCGACGAGGCGTTCCTCCACGAGAATCTGGGCCGGGTCCTGGAACGGGCCCGCCAGGGCGAGATCTTCATCCGTTTCGACATGGAAAGCTCCGACTACACGCAGAGGACGCTGGATGCCTTCGAGGGCCTCTGGGCGGATGGTTGGCGAAACATCGGGGTCGTGCTCCAGGCCTACCTGACCCGCACCGCCGGCGACGTGCGTCGGATGATCGAGCTCGGCGCTCGGGTGCGGCTCTGCAAGGGCGCCTATGCCGAGCCGCCCTCGGTAGCCTATACCGACATGGACCAGATCCGCTCCAACTTCATCGAGCTCATGCAGTGGCTCGTGGCCGAGGGACACTATCCCGGACTCGCCACCCACGACGAAGCCATCATCGAAGCCACCCATCAGTTCGTTCAGCGAGAGGGGATTTCGCCGGACCGGTTCGAGTTTCAGATGCTCTACGGGGTTCGCCGCGACCTGCAGCGTCAGCTCCTGAGTCAGGGATACAACGTCAGGGTCTATGTGCCTTTCGGCGAGAAGTGGTACCCCTATCTCATGCGCCGACTGGCCGAGCGTCCCGAAAACGTCCTCTTCATGGTGGGAAGCGTGGTCAAGGAATCACCCCTTGGGTTTCTCTGGAACCGCCGTGGTACTCGACCCGCGGAGAACGGGGGTTCATGACGACCGGAATCAAAGGGGAGGCGAAGGCGCCTCCGTTTCTCCGCATCACCGAGATCTTCCACTCCATTCAGGGGGAATCCAGCTGGGTGGGCCGTCCGTGCACCTTCATCCGTCTCACCGGCTGCCCGCTCCGCTGCGTCTGGTGCGACACCGAGTATTCCTTCCACGGCGGTGAACGGATGGAGCTCGCCCAGATCCTGGAGGAGGTGCGCCGGATCGGATGTCCTCTGGTGGAGATCACCGGGGGCGAGCCACTCATCCACCGTCACGCCTTCACCCTGGCTCAGCAGTTGGTCGACGAAGGGTTCACCGTCCTCGTCGAGACATCGGGGTCCGAGGACATCGCCCCCCTGGACGATCGAATTCACGTCATCATGGACCTCAAGTGTCCCGGCTCGGGGGAGTCGGCACGGAACCGGTGGGAGAACCTTGCTCACCTCGACGGAGGTGACGAGGTGAAGTTCGTGGTGGCCGACCGGGCCGATTACGAATGGGCCCGTGAGGTGATCCGGGATCGGTCCCTCGACACCCGCCTCAGCGAGGGGACCCTGGGTGAGATCCTCATCTCCCCCGTGTGGGACCGGATGTCCCGCCTGGAGTTGGCGGAGTGGATCCTGGAGGACGACCTCCCGGTCCGGTTCCAGACCCAGCTCCACAAGCACATCTGGGAACCGGACCAGCGGGGAGTCTGAGAAGGGGTTGAGCCTCACGCCCCGGCCCGGGACCCGAGCACCCACGCCTCGGCTGAACCCCCCTCCCGCCGGAGGGTAGGGAGCGGTATGAATCGCTCTCGAACACCGTCGACCCACTCCCTTGAACTCCTTCCGTACCGGGGGCCCGAGGGGGACCCCCGGCCTCCGGTCGGAGGCTTCCTCGCCGCGGTGGCCCTGGTTCTCACGGATCACCCGGGGGCCTCCTCGACTCCCCCACCCCACTTCCTTCTCATCCGTCGGGCCCAGTCCAAGCGGGACCCGTGGTCGGGGCACATGGCCCTGCCTGGAGGTCGAAAGCATCCAGGGGACGGATCGCTTCTCACCACTGCGATCCGCGAGACCCGGGAGGAAACGGGTGTGGATCTATCCCAGTCCGGACGGCTGTTGGGCTGCCTCCCTCCAGTGGCCCCCGCCGGGTCCGGGCTTCCCTCGCTTACCATCCTCCCCTTCGTCTTTCAGCTCACCGGGGATGTGGACCCTCGCCCCCAACCGGATGAGGTGGCCGAGATCCTCTGGACCCCGCTGACCATCCTGGACCGGGACGAGCATCGGGGGGTCCACCACCACTCCATGGGATCCGTGAAGATGGCCTTCCCCTCCATCCTGGTGGAGGGCCACCCCGTCTGGGGCCTGACGCACCGAATCCTCAAGGAGTTCCAACAGCGCCTCGGTTAGGCCCCCCGGCCCCGCGCCTTCTAGAAGGCGTATTCCCACCCGAGGTTGAAGGTCCAGTCCTCGCCCATCTGGGGGCCGTTCAGCGATTCGGCCAGGGCTCCTCCCCACTCCACCGCCACCCTGTGGCCCCGGAGAATCCCGGAGGGGACCTGGAAGTTCAGGGAGAGGTATCCGCTCAGCCGGCTTCCGCCCTGCCGGTCCGGATCATTCTCCGGAGAGACCATGGGGTCGAGGTTCGGGTCGGTGCCGGAGAGATCGCCCCAGATCCTGCTCTGCAGGCGTACTCCCGGAGCGATCCAGTTGCTACCCCGAAGCTGGGTCCACCCGTTGAAGGTGGCGGCGTTGCCCCACCTGTACCCCGCATCGTTGTCGTTCAGGGGCAAGCTGCCCAGTGCCTGGGCCCCCAGGCTCAGCCGATCGGTCTGCTGGAGGAAGGTGGCACCGGGCCGAGCCTCCCAGCTTCCCGAGCCCAGCTGCATGGGATAGGGCATCCGCGCGTGTCCGCTTCCGGCCATCTTGTCATCCTCGGCATCGATGGAGCCGGTGGGGATCCCCACGCCCAGGTTCAGGTGAACCCGGCGGCGGTCCCGATCCAGGACGGTGACGAGGGCTGAGACCTCCGAATCTGCCCAGCCCGACACGCCATGGGCATGCGTATGCGAAGGGGCGTCGGGGCCGTGCATGCCATGGCCCCCGTTCCCATGACCGTGACCCGGCATGAGGGAATTGGCCATTCGGGCGTCCATCTGGTGATCCATCCACATGAACATCCCCATCAGGGTGACCCGATCCGAAGGCGCGTACATCACATGGCCCATGTGCATGTCCATGGTCATGTCCAGAGGCACCATGGGCCAGATGGCATAGGCGTCTTCGGGCGCGATCCGATCACTCCCGTCCCGGAGCACCGAACGGGTCTCTCGGGTGAACATGTAGTTGAGCATCCACTCGCCGGCGTGGTGGGTGTGGTCGCCCATGACGCCGATGGGGGCGTGCCCGGCCGGGCCGGAGGAGGACCAGCGATCGGTCTCTCCGTGGGAATCCTGGGCCAGGGCCTGGGAAGGAATAAGGGCGGTCATGATCACCCCGACGACGAGAAAACCGAGCGCATGCTTCATGTAATGGTCCTCCATTCTCGAATATTCGCAGGAGGTACGAGCCCCGACCCACCTCCGTCAGAAGGCAGCCGGCACGCCGTGCGCCGTGGGCTCGCACCGGACCCGACGACCCGCACCTCGTAACGGTGGGGGCTCCGGAGTCCTTCAGGTGCTCAGATGTGGGTGCGAATCTCTACGGCAGGAGGGGCCGTGGAGTAGGGGAGAACGAAGGGAAGGTGGATCCGGGCCAGCAGATCGCTGACGGCCGGGAGGGCGGCGGTGCCGTCACTGGTGACCGGCGCGAGCAGGGAGGATCCGGCCACCGGCGGGGGGGCCGTGCCCGCCCCGACACAGTCCCCGATGCAGACACAGGGGCCGTGATCATGATCCTCGCCGTGCGAGTGGTCGCCGTGGGCATCCTCCCCACCATGATCGTGACTGCCGTGGGACCCGTGATCATGGTCAGCCCCGGGATCGACAGCCGGGGCGGCATGCCCGGAAACGCTGAACCCCGCATGGTGGGGGCAGTCCGAAACCCCGAGTGAATCTCCACCCCACGCCCCCAGGTACGCCAGGACGGCCAGGAGCCCGGGAAGCCTCCGGAGGGTGGAATGCTGGAAGATGCCCATGTCCCTAATCAAGAGGCCCCGGGTGAGCCAGTCAAGAGGAGGGCTCGGAGCTACCCGTCCAGGTCCGTACGCTGAACCTGGACGCCGCGCCGGGCCAGACCGTCGATGTACGCCAGGGGCTCGATGGTCTCGTCGGGAGTTCTGACCCCTGCCTCCCGGATCCCTCCCGTGCACTGCATCACCCCTGTGAGGGCCAGGGAGAACCCAGTCGTCCTCATCATGGCGGTAATCCCCGTGCCCTCGTCGAAGTAGTCCAGCAGGTCGAAGCGGATGGTGTGCGGATCCTGATCCCGACTCCCCCGGATCTCCACACGCAGGGCCACCAGATCCTTTCCTCCGGGTCGCTTGAGCTTCGGCGTCACCCGATCGATGAAGAACTGCCGCGGACTGATCCGGGCTCCGTCCACCGCCACGGGCTCGTCACTCAGAAGGCCCAGGTCCCGGATCGCCTTCATGATATGGGCATGCCCCGGGTACCGGAGCGTCTTGTACTCCATGGTCCGAAGCTGTCCACGATACCGGAAGGGGAGGGTGGAGATTCCTCCTGCAGTGTAGAAGGCTTCCAGCACCCCGAGGGGTTCGGGAAAGGACACCTGCTCCAGGCCGGTGAGGGCTTCCACGTCCGCGGGCTCCCCCTCGTGGAGGACCAGACCCGGCGTCGTGTAGTAGTCCAGAACCCCTTCCATGGAATACACGATCTGGTAGTTGAGGGGTGGCTCGGGGTTCTGGGGAAGTCCACCCACCCACATGCGGACCGACTCCACGTCATCCAGCTCCTCGATCCCGGCCTGGGCCAGGATGTTCACCATCCCCGGAGCGAGCCCGCAGTCCGGAATCACGCTGACTCCCTGCCCGCGTGCCTCCTCGTCCAGCTCTCGCTGGTCCTCTACGATCTGGGTATTCCCGCCCAGATCGGCGAAGTGGGCGCCGGCTTCGATGGCCAGGCGAGTCATGGGAAGGTTGAAGTAGTACGGGAGGGCGCAGACCACGGCATCCATCCCCTCCATGGCCGGACGAACCGAGGTCTCATCCGTCGCGTCCACGGCCTCCATCCGGAGACGTCCGTCCAGAAAGGGCTGCAGGAACGAGGCCACGTTGTCGGTGCGCTGGTCCCCGATCACCACCTCTTCCACCTGGTCGTTCTGGAGCAGGTCGTAGGCCGCTGCGGACCCCTGAGCTCCACCTCCCAGCACGAGAAACTTCATCCCCGACTCCTTTGTCCCGATTCGTGGTTCGTCTTCGGGAATCCGGCCCGGGCTACTTCTCGTCCCGGACCGCCCCCGGTCCAGCCATTGAGCCTCGCTGGCCAGGGGATCGGGGTCAATCCCCGAAGAGGTCCGGCTGACCCTCGGCGGAATCGTCCGCATCGTCGGAGGAGCCGGAGTCGTCGTCTTCCGCCCGGACCCCCACGGCCCCCTCGTCCGCCCCCTCCTCCTCTCGCGCCTTCGGGTCCAGGTCGTCCGAAGCCCCGTCCTCCTCGGTGCCGATGCTCCGGGTCACCTCCACGACCCGGTCGCTGGCAGTCACCTTGACGAGGCGACTGCCCCTGGTGCGCCGACCCTGCTCCGGAACGTCGACGGCCTGGATCCGACTCACCTGTCCCCCCGCCGTCACGACCGAGATCTCATCGCCCGACACCACTTCGAGCGCGCCCACGAGCCCGCCGCCCTTGGCACCGGAGGGCACGATGAGGGTGCCCAGCCCACCCCGCTTCTGGAGGGGGAACTCACCCAGCGGCGTCCGCTTTCCCCACCCCTCCTGATTCACCGTGAGTACGAAGGCGTCTCGGCGGACCGGAATCATGCCGACCACGTGGTCATCGTCCCGGAGGTCGATCCCTTTGACGCCCTGGGCGGTGCGACCCATGCACGACACCTCCGACTCCTCGAAGCGAATGGCCCGTCCGTCTCGGGTCAGAAGCATGAGCACGGCTCGCCCGTCCGAGAGCACCACATCGAGGATCCGGTCTCCCTCCTTCACCCCGGCGGCGATGATTCCACCGCTGCGCGGGTTGGAGAACTCCGAGAGCTCGGTCCGTTTGACGATTCCGCCACGGGAGAGGAAGATCAGAACCTTGTCCTCCTCATCCAACGACTCCACAGGGACCA
>SKKH01000258.1 GCA_007121555.1 Gemmatimonadota bacterium
ATGAACTCACATACCCTGCCTCCTCACCAGGATCAGGAGAGGAAGGGAAGCTTCTTGCGTACCTTCGCCCAGTTCGATGCCAGAAAGACATGGAGGGGCGCCCTTCGACCCTCCACCACGCCTCGGGTGAGCGCCTCCAGGAGGGCCCCGGGTTCGTTGGGATGCGCGGGAAGGATCACTCGACCGTTCCCCACCTCCCCCACGGTATGGGCGTCGGATCCTCCTCCCTGAAGCTTGCGGTGCCGGAGAGCCAGTGCGAGTCCCTTTCGGTTCGCCGTTCGAGAGCGGAGGCGCGCGTTGAAGACTTCGATCACGTCCACCTCGGGGGCCAACTCTTCGGCGAAACGACCGGAGGCGCCCTTCCCGGCGGCGTAGGGATGGGGGAGATAGACGATCCCGCCCTGGGCCCGGATTCTTCGACACGTTTCCGCCGCGGGCGTGTGCTCAGGAATCTCCTCGGTCAGGTAGAGACCGATCACGTCGATCCCCTCCCTGGTCTTCACCTCCTCTCCCGCGATCACGTGCTCCGGGTGGCGCCGGGCCATCTCCAGAGCGACCCCGAGACGGTTGTGATCGGTGATGGCGATCCGGTGGAGTCCCTGCTCCTTCGCACGGGCCAGGACGGCCTCGGGGTCGGAGAGGGAGTCCCACGAGCCGGCGGTATGGAGATGCAGGTCCACGGCCATGAGCCCGGGTTCGGGGTCCTGGGAGCTCGAACGAGCCGAGGGCGCGGGACCTCCCGACGAGCTCGTCATCCAGCCTCCTTCCTGAACCGAGCCAGAAGCTCGCGGGCGCTCGCCTCGAGCTCCGCCACCGTCCCCTCGTTCTCGAGCACATGGTCGGCCCGGCGGCGCTTCTCCTCCGGGTCACCCTGGCTGGCCATGATCCTCTTCGCTTCCCCGGTGTCGAGACCCCGATCCTCGATCAGTCTCCTCCTCCTCTCGGCTTCGGAGGTGTGCACCACCACGATCCGATCGAACGCGTCCGTCAGGTCCGCTTCGAAGAGAAGGGGGACCTCGGACACCAGCAATGCGGCCCCTTCCGCCTCCCGGTCCCGAGCCCACGCCTCCCGTCGTCTTGCGATGCGGGGATGGAGGATGGACTCCAGTCGCTCCCGGAGGGCGTCATCCGCGAAGACCAGAGCCCGCACCGCTCCCCGGTCCAGCCCTCCATCGGGGGCCCGGACCTCCTCGCCCAGGAGGTCCACTAACTCTTCGAGACCCTCGCTCCCGGGTGCCACCACCTCGCGGGCCAAGTCGTCGGCGCTGATCACCGGTACACCCGCCTCCTCCCAGACTCTGGCCACGGTGGACTTTCCCGACGCCACGTTTCCGGTGAGTCCCACATGCAGCGCCCGCCCTGGTGGGGTCGGACCCGGTGGAACGGGCTCGGATCGGTCCTCCGAAGGACTCTTCCCGGGGGTCGACATCGCCGAGCTACCCAAGGGGGATCTCGGAATGGGAGTCGTCCGGTTCACTACGCCCCCGCCGTCGAACCGCCAGGACCCGCAGGACGCCCCCCACCAGGAGTACGAGGATCACGGCGGCGGGAAGGGCTCCCGGCAGATCCCTCCGCATCAGGACCCGGGCTCCCTCGGCGGCTCCGATCCCGATCCCGGTGTAGAGAAGGGCCCAGGCCAGGACGCCGGGGACATCGAAGATGAGAAAACGGGGATAGCTGATCCCGCTGGCTCCGGCGGTGGCCGGCATGAGGGTCCGGACGAAGGCCACCATCCGGCCGCCGGTGATCGCGAGGAGCGCGTATCCATGGAAGAGAGCCCGGGTGCGCCGCTCCGCCCTGGATGCCACGGCGTGAAAGGAGTCCGGCATCCTCCGGAACATGCCTCCCCCTCGGCGACCCAGCCAATACCCCAGGGAATCGCCCACCAGCGCCCCACTTATGGAGGCCAGCAGGACGAACTCCCAGCTCATGAGTCCCTGGTGGGCCAGGAGGGCACCCGTGGAGAGGGCCACCCCGGCGGGCACCATCAGGCCCATGGGAACTGCGGTCTCCGCCGCAGCCATCCCGAAGAGCAGGAGCGGTCCGGAGCGGAGCAGGTCGTCGGGAGAGATGGAGAACACTCGGGCCGCCCCCGTTACCGACGTGGGATCCGCTGACCTTCTCGAATCACGTCGTCCTCCGTATCGAACACGCCATCAGGCCCCGCCGAGATCACCTGGAAGCGTTCGCCCACCACCCGAAGCTGATAGCGGGTTCCCCAGGCGTCGTGCCGCGACCGGGGCTGAGGGTAGCGCTGATTCAGCCACGCGTCGAACTCGCCTCGTCCAGAGGGAAGGGGACCGCGGATGTCCTGGTGCCGCTCCAGATCGTCCACGATCTGGTTCAGCTCCTGGACCGTCACCCAGCGGTACGCGGGAGTGAGCATGGGCTCCGCACGCTCCACGATGACCGCTCGAGAGCTGGGAAAGCTGAGGCCGAGGGCCAGCGCCAGGATGAGGGCCAGGATGAGCTTGCCCAAGTCAGCCCCCCTTTCTCATGCGGCGGGTCCAGTTCAGGTATCGAAGGGTCTCCCTCTCCGGCGGATCGGCCTCTGCCTCACCATACGCTGTATCCAACCGCCATTCGAGGTAGGAGCGTGGGGGAATCGGTAGGAAGGGGAACCGGCGATACCAGCCGATTCGCCGTGACGCCCAGGCCAGCCCAAGCAGCGCGGGGATGATTCCCGGGCGGCGAACGGCCAGCCCCATCATGCGACGGTACATGTGCACCCTTCCCTTCGGCGTGAACCCGAACACCGCCGGACGGGGACACCCCTCCGACTCCGGGGTACCCGTCACTGAGCGGGCAATGTAGCATGAATGGCGCCGTTTCCCAACGGTCGGCGCCCCCCACGGGACGATCGATCCGGTTGCCCTGATCCGGTCTCCTGGCCACTTTTCCGATACCTATGAAAGACTTCAACGCATTCGTCAGCCCGGAGTACCCAGTACTCCATAGCGTCCTTCCCCCCGAGGAGGCCTCCGAGGAGGTTCCCGATGGGTTCGCGGCCCTTTCCCTGGGCCTGCTCGTGAAGGGCATTCCTTCCTTCCTCGCCACGATTCCCGTGGCCGCCGACGACGTCGATCGAGTCACCGAATCACTGGAATCGGGAGACGTCCGGGTGGCGGTGGTCGGGATGTCGGTCGACGGCGACGAAATCTCCGACGTCACCGGCGCATCTCGGGAGCCCTGGCAGGAGCCGCCCGTGGATCTCGGAGGCGACGAAGATGCGTCCGCACTCCCGGCCGCCTTCCTCAGCCTCGTCTGCAGCGACGGACGGAAGATCGGGGTCGCCCGCATCGTAGCCCGTCAGGGGACCGCGTCTCCAGAAGAGGTGGCCCGGTTCGTTCTCAAGCAGATCGCTCAGGGCGTACAGATCCCCGACCTCGCCCAGGCCGGCTGACGGCCGTGCCGACTCGGAGGGATGGCCGGACTTCATCGGCTGTCTTCCGCAACTGCGCCTGCAATTGCATCGCTCGCAACACCAGACGGAGAAGCAGATCGTGAGGATTCAGCTCTACCCACAGGGAACCCCGGTCAGAATTCGTCGGGGCGACTATCCCCTGGAAGCGAAGTTCGAGGGACGAGAGGGTCTGGTCATCGGACTCAAACGGCGGACCGGGCGCCGCTACATGGTTCAGCTCGAGGGTGAGTCCCAGCTCCGTCTCTTCGACGAATCGGAGCTCGAGGCCACCGGCGCCGTGGCTTCGCTCGCGGAGGCCGGAGCCCACCAGGGTGGCGGAGGCAGCGACCACAAGTCCTGACCTCCGAAAGCCCCCCGCCGGGAGCCTCCCCCGCATCACGGCTCCCGGTCTTCAACCGCCCTCCATTCGTCCGTGGAACTTGGCCCTCCCCCAAGGCCGGACTATCTTTTATTGCTTTTCAGGGCCGCCCTTTATCGTTCGGCAGGAATGATCGTGCCCTGGAGTCCGAGCCTCCACAACCCATCGGAGATCCCATGGCGAATGATGTGACCACCGACGCGCAGCGAGCTTCCAAGGAAGCTGGCCCCGGCCCCAACTCCGACGGCGCGCCCGATGGCCACGAGCTGGAGACGGCCCCAGCTCCCGAGTTGAGCGGCGAGGACCTCCTGGACATCTACCGGCTCATGGTCACCTCCCGCGCCATCGATGACCGGGAGATGAGCCTCAAGCGTCAGGGAAAAATCTACTTTCAGATCTCCGGTGCCGGCCACGAGGCCGCCCAGATCGGCCTGGCCCGCCACCTTCGCTCCGGCTCGGACTGGCTCTATTTCTACTACCGGGACCGCGCCTTCGCCCTGGCCATGGGGCAGACCCCCCTGGACCACCTTCTCCAGGCGGTGGCGGCGGAGGACGACCCGGCCTCGGGTGGACGTCAGATGCCCGCCCATTTCGGCGACACCCGCTACCGCATCGTGAGCACCTCGTCTCCCACGGGAACCCAGTTCCTCCAGGCGGTGGGTTCGGCGGAGACCGGGTGGAGGGCGGCCCAACTCGACGAGATGCGTGAGCAGATCGAGGAGTTCGACGACGACGAGGTCGTCGTCGTCTGTACCGGCGAAGGAACTACTTCGGAGGGGGAGTTCTGGGAGGCCCTGAACACGGCCTGCAACCTCAAGCTGCCGGTGATCTTCCTCGTGGAGGACAACGGGTATGCCATCTCCGTCCCGGTGGAGGTCCAGACGGCGGGAGGAAGTGTGTCCAAGCTCCTCACCGGCTTCCCCGATCTCTTCATCGTGGAGTGCGATGGCACGGACATCCGGGACTCCTACGAGAAGTCCGGCGAGGCGGTGGCCTGGGCCCGCGCCCGAAAGGGTCCGGCGCTCATCCACGCCCACACCGTGCGCCCCTACTCCCACTCCATGTCCGATGACGAGCGGATGTATCGGACCGACGCGGAGCGGGAGGCGCAGGCCAAGCGGGACCCCATCGTCCGACTCCGCAGTCTCCTGATCGAGGAGGGGCTCGCCGACGACGAGAGCCTGGACGCCCTCGCCAAGGAGGTGAAGGACGAGGTGGCGGAGGCCGCCGACCAGGCCCTGGAACGCCCCCAGCCCGGACCCGAGACGGCCATGAAGTGGCTCTTCTCGGAAGAGGTGGACCCCACCGGACCCGAATTCGATACCGAAGACTCGCCCGCCTACACCGATGATCGGGAGTACACCGTGGTGGACCTCCTGAACCGGTGCATGAAGGAGGAGATGCGCCGGGACCCCCGGATCGTCGTCTTCGGCGAGGACGTGGCCGACGCATCCCGGGAAGCGGCGCTGGACGAGGTCTCTGGAAAGGGAGGGGTGTTCAAGGTGACCCACGGCCTCCAGCGGGAGTTCGGAGGGGTCCGGGTCTTCAACTCCCCCCTGGCCGAGGCAAATATCGTGGGCCGAGCCATCGGCATGGCCCTCCGGGGATTGAAGCCAGTGGTGGAGATCCAGTTCTTCGATTACATCTGGCCCGCCTTCCACCAGATCCGAAACGAGCTGGCCACCATGCGGTACCGTTCGGCCAACCACTGGTCGTCCCCGGTCGTCATCCGGGTGACGTATGGTGGATATCTGAAAGGTGGAGCGATCTACCACTCCCAGACCGGTGAAACCCTCTTCACCCACACCCCCGGCATCCGGGTGGTGCTTCCCTCCAACGCCGAAGACGCGAACGGCCTCCTTCGAACGGCCATCCGATGCGAGGATCCGGTCCTCTTCCTGGAGCACAAGCACCTCTACCGACAGGTCTACAACAAGGGCCGGGATCCCGGGTCAGACTTCATGATTCCCTTCGGAAAGGCCAAGGTGGTCCGGGAGGGAACCGATCTCACCGTGGTGACCTGCGGAGCACTGGTGAAGCGCACCATGGACGCGGCAAAGCTGGCGGCGCAGGAGGGGATCGAAGTGGAGGTGATCGACCTACGTACGCTCAACCCCCTGGACATGGACCGGATCGGGGAATCGGTGAAGAAGACCAACAAGGTCATGGTGGTCCACGAGGACTCCATGTCCTGGGGCATCGGGTCGGAGATCGCGGCCCGGATCGCCGACGACCTCTTCCCCTGGCTGGATGGGCCGGTCAAGCGAGTGGCCTCGATGGACACCTGGGTGGCGTACGCCCCCGCCCTGGAAGAGGTGATCCTCCCCCAGACCCCGAAGATCCTCGAGGCCATCCAGGAGCTGGCGGCCTTCTAGTCTCCTGGACAGGTAGCGTCCTGGACACGAAACGCCCCGGCCGGTGCCCTTCCCTTTCGGGAGGCACCGACCGGGGCGTCAGTGTATCCGAGCCTCGGAAGGTAAGCGGCCGCCGCAGTAGTGCGCGTCCGCTCCCCCCACCGGGGCCGTCTCTACGGCAGCCGCTTACCGCGGCGGACCTGCACCGTCCTCATATCCCCACGCCGGGGGCGGCGGCGAATCCATGGGCTCCGACAGATCGAAGTCCACCCGCCAGTTCCACTCTCCGTCGCGGATCGTGCCGTACACGTACCGAACTCCGGGCTCGATGATCACCCGCCAGCCCGTGGCGACCCCGTCCCGAAGCTCCTCCCGGATGAACTCCTGCTGGTTCGCAGTGCCCTCGGCTACGGTGAAGGCGCCATACCAGGTCGACCCCTCATCCTCGGATCCATCCGGGAGCCGGTGGTCATGGCGCAGCTCGATGGTGCCGTCGTCATGGGGCCGGAAGATCCAGGTCCGGGAGCGATCCCACTCCCCATCCATCTGCTCGATGTGGAAGGGCAGACGAACCTCGTCCTCCTCACAGACGTCGAAGTAGACGACCAACAGCTCTTCGCCCTCCAGCATGGTGCTCGTCTCGGGCGCCCGCTCGAGCTGCCCGGGGAACGCCTGTCCACAGGGCTCCCGGAGGTTTGCGAGCCAGGCACGCTTGTCTTCGGGGAGCTCCGCGTTCATGACGGTAGCCTGGGGATCTTCGGCGGGCATCCCGTCGTCACCACCGCAAGCGGCGAAGAAGAAGAGGGGAAGGACGAACAGGGGGGTAAGGCGTCGTGTCATCTCGATTCCTCTGAATACTTGGGCTCGTGAATCTGCGTGAATCCAGCCGGGCAACATAGGCCCTCCCCGACGACCACGCCACTGTTGGCGCATCCTAAGCGGCCCTGCCCTGGTCGCGGGATCCACGCGGAAAGCTGGACTCTGCAATCCGGTGGGACCTCCAACCTGCGATCAGGCCGGATCCACCTCTTCGGTGAGAGGCGCTTCGGGCACGGGGAGGCTCCACTCGTCGGCTCGAGCATCGAAATGGTCCCACCCCCAGCCGTCCAGGACGGCATCCACGAAGATCACCGGGGTCAGATCGGCCCTGGGCTCCTCGAACTCACCTGCGGAGCCCTGCCGGTGGAGCCAGACGACCTCCACCATCATCCCGTCGGTGAGGTACCGGTTGCGACGGTAGCCCTCGAAGGTGCCTTCCACGGTCAACTCCCCCTGGGGGAGGAGCGCCATGACCTCGTCGCGGGGCGTGCCTTCCTCCACTTCGGCCAGGGCGGCCTCTCCCGGAAGAGGGGGGGCGGAATCACCGCATCCCACGAGGAGAAGGGACGCGGCCAGAAGCAGGACTGATGCAGTGCGAATGGATGACACGATGGGTCTCAGGTGATGGGGACAGTTCGAGCGAGTCCTGGGAAACGCACAGTGATACACCGATCGGTTCCGGGCCATGGGTCCTGAACGCACGACGCCCCGCCGGTATGGCGGGGCGTCGGCACGCACAGTCGGTGGGACCCTTCGGACCCGCACCGGGGCTCCGCGTAGATCAATTGAGGACGGTGACCTCGAAGGCCGAGACATCCAGAATGCCCTCGTGAAGGCGACCGACCCCGGTCCAGCCGGCACCTGCCAGGTCGGTATCGGTGACCTCGACCGTCCAGGTCGCCGGCTCGGCGTCACCCCCGAGCCATGCCCGTCCCCGGAGCTGGTCGCCCTCGACCTGGAACCGGAGGTGCACGACATCGGTCGCCCCGTAAAGGAAGGTGGCATCTCCACCCGTGAGCGGGATCGTCCGCACGTCGTCCACCACACTCACCAGCTCGAGGAGATCCCCGTTCCGGATCTGAAGGCGGTAGTAGTTGTCATCCGTGTCACCCCGGGCCGTCACATAGACCGGTACAGCGCCACTGCCGGGGACCACCTCCGCATAGACCTCGACATCGGCCTGAGCTCCAGGCTCATCCCAGGAGATCCCCCGGTGGGCCGTACTCCCCCCCTGATCCGGAAGATCGATCCGCAGCACGCTGCCGCCGCCGGTGTCCTCCACGGTGATGCTGTTTGCCACCCCCAGAAGCCCCCGATCGGTCCAGTCGTTGGGAAACGCTCCGAACGTGTACTCGGAAAAGTCCGTGGAGAAGCTCGTCACATCGGGTGTGCCCTCCTCCACCGTGAGGGTGAAGGTGACTGATCCGACGCCGTCGACCTCGGCGGTCACGGTGATTGTACCCTCGTCCTGCCCGGCGGTGACCGTCACGGAGGCCTCACCCGCTCCGTCCGTGGTCTCGGACGTGCTGGAGAGGGTGTGGTCGACACCGGAGGCGCTGAAGGTGACCTCAGCCCCTGGGAAGGCGGCCTCGAACTGATCTTCGACGCGCACGACCAGTGCCGCGGATTCCTCGTCGAAGTCGAGGGTCTGCCCATCGCCGGAGACCCGGACGATCTCGTCGGCTTCCGCCTCGGGAGCGTCCTCCTCGACGGTCAGGGTAAACATGACCGATCCCACCCCGGCCACCGTGGCCGTGACGGTGATCTCACCTTCCTCTTCGACCGACGTCACGGTCACGGACGCCTCACCGGCACCATCGGTGGTCTCGATCATGGAAGAAAGGGTGTGATCCACACCGTCGCTGCTGAACTCCACCTCGGCGCCTGCGAACTCGTCTCCGAACTGGTCCTCGACGCGCACGACGAGGGGCGCGGACTCCTCGTTGAAGTCGAGGGTCTGTCCGTCCCCGGAGACCCGAACGATCTCGTCGGCCTCAGGGTCGCCATTGGGATCATCGGGGAGGTCCGCATCGAACAGCGCCGTGGCGAGACCGTCGAAGTCGGCGTTCAGGCCCACCGCGTGGAACCCGAGGAGCTGCTCTTCCTCGACGCCTGCGGGCAGTTCGATGTCGTCCATATCGAAGGTGAAGTAGTAGTCCCGCACATCACCCGAATCGAGCTGGGTGGCGTCTCCGGCCCCCAGCACACCGACCGGGACCAGGTACTCCTTGCCGTTCACCTCGATCCTTGCCACCAGGGCTACAGCCGCGAACGGATTCGGGAACTGCCCCGAGATCCCCCGGGCCGTGGCGACCAGGTCCCCGTTGTCCTCATCCAGGAACCAGTCGTTGATGGCCTCGGCCCCCTCGTCGGGGAACGTACCGGCCTCCTCGACCTGATCCGCCAGGATCGAGGCCGTCGCGTACTCGCTGAAGCCGAAGCCGGGCTCGAAGATCGAGAGGTGGCTCGCCCGCTGCTCGTCGGCGTTCAGGTGGGTGAAGTCCTCACCCTCGTACGTATATCCGCTGTAGGCCCGCGCCTCGATCTCGCTGGGCTGGCCGGGCTCCATGTCCTCGCCGAAGACCGTGAGGCTCCGGATGAAGGCGATGGGAGAGGTGGCGTACTGGTAGTCCATGG
>SKKH01000055.1 GCA_007121555.1 Gemmatimonadota bacterium
ATCCTCGCGGCAGGGTGCGCCGGCGACTGGGAGGGCGCGCCGCCGGACGTCATCATCCAGAACGTCCACGTCGTGGACGTGGCGGAGGGCCGGATCCTGGAAGACCGCTCGGTGGCGATGCGCGAGGGGCGGATCATCCGGGTGGACCGCGCCGACCGGATGGCGGATGGGCCCTCGGAGACCCGGATCATGGATGGTGCCGGGGGTTACCTCATCCCGGGCCTCTGGGACATGCACGTGCACTTCCGGGGCGGCGAGGAGCTGAGCGCAGAGAACGAGGCGCTCCTTCCCCTATACATCGCCAACGGCGTGACCACGGTGCGCGACGGAGGCGGCGACATCACCGAGCGGGTGCTGGCCTGGCGGGATCGCATCGATGCCGGAGAGCTGGTGGGACCCCGGATCCTGACCTCCGGCCCGAAGCTCGACGGTCCCACCGGGGGCTGGGACGGGTCGATCCGACTCAGCTCACCGGACGAAGCCCCGGCGGCCCTGGACTCGCTCGAGTCCCTGGGCGTGGACTACGTCAAGCTCTACGACGGCACGATGTCCCACGAGGTCTACCTCGCCCTCCTGGATGAGACGAGGGCCCGGGACATGATCGTGACCGGGCACATGCCCATGTCCGTGCGGTTCGGCGAGGCGGTGGAGCGGGGACTCGATGCCACGGAGCACCTCTACTACGTGTTCAAGGGCGGCGCGGCCAACGAGGACAGCGTGACGACCGCCGTGATGGAGCGGTGGGACTCCCCGGATCCTCTGGGCTTCTGGAACGCGCTGAACCTGCTTCGCGCCGGTTGGGACGATGAGATAGCGCGAGAGACCTACGCCCGCATGGCCGAAGCGGGTACGGCCGCCGTGCCGACCCTTCACATCGGTGAGGTGCTGGCCCACGTGGACACCGCCGACCATTCCGAAGACCCGGAGCTTCAGTACATTCATCCCAACATCGAGGCCACGTACGCCGGCCGCGTCGAGGGAGCCCGCCGGTCCAGCCCCCAGGCCCGAGCGGATCGCCGGGCGCTGCAGCAGCACCTCGTCCGGATGGTTGGCGACATGCACCGGACCGGCGTCCTCCTCCTTGCGGGATCCGATGCCGGGCCCTTCAATTCTTTCGTATACCCTGGGTTCGCTCTACATTCGGAATTGGAGGCGCTGACCGAGGCTGGACTCTCGCCGGCCGAAGCCCTCCGAACTGCGACGACCAATGCCGCCCGCTTCATGCGCGTGGGGCGCGATTTCGGCGAGGTCGGAGAGGGGTTCCACGCGGATCTCGTCCTTCTGGGTTCGAACCCGCTGGACGACATCCGGAACACACGAGACATCCAGGCTGTGGTCGTACGGGGCGAGCACGTGTTCGACCGCGACGATCTGGAATCCCTGCTGAGCTCCGTCCGCCGTCAAGCTCCGTAGGCGCACCCCCACAAGCCCACACCCAACCGTCGTAGCCCAGGAGGCTTCATGCGTGCCATCCCACCTCTTCTTCTAGTATTCCTCGCCCTCTTCTGTGCGGGGCCCGTCCTGGCCCAGTCGGGCTCGTTCGGGAACTCCGTCGTGATCACCGAAGGCGAGATGATCATCGGAGAGCCCACCACGAACTTCCGCCCCGGCAGCGTCTACGTCTACCGCCTGCAGGATGGAACGTGGCGGGAGGCGGACCGGATCCAGGCGCCCGAGCCGGCCCGGGCCGACGGATTCGGGACTCTCGTGGCGCTGGGAGGCGAGACGCTGTTCGTAGGTCAGCGGGAGGGCCCGATCCATACCTTCCAGAGGGAAGGTGACCGCTGGCAGCACAGCGGTACGGTGGCCGAGACCGACGGCCTGGGCATCCAGCGACCCGAAGACGACGACGGGGAGTGGGGCGAGGTGCAGACGATCCCCCTGGGGTGCAACCAGTACGGCTACTGCGAGACGGACTTCGGACTGAGCCTGGCTGCCGATGGCGACTGGCTCCTGGTCGGCGAGCCGGGTCAGGAGGCGGACGCAGGGGATGGGGGCCACCAGGCCCCGGTCATGGGCGCGGCCGAAGCGGGGGCCGGCGTGGTCCACGTCTTCCGGCGGGGCGGCGGCGGATGGACCCTCCACTCTCACCTCCAGGCCTCGGACGCCGCGGAGGGGGATCTCTTCGGGAGGTCCATCGTCCTCCAGGACGGGCGTGCCCTGGTGGCCGCTCCGCAGCGGGACGCCGAGGGAGGCACACCCCTGGAGCGGGCGGGTCAGCTATACGAGTTCGTGCTCGAGGGTGACGCCTGGGTGGAGACCGGCGTAGTCCAGGCCGGGCACGAAGCCAATGCACAGCTGGGAAGCGCCCTCGCCATGTCCGGGGACCGCGCCGTCGTCGGGGCGCCCGGGGCCGACGAGGGCCAGGGCGCGATCATCGTCCTCCAGCGAGACGGTGCGAACGGCGCCTGGTCCGAAGCGTTCCGCCTTTCGCCTCCCGCCGGTGAGCCGGGCGACCGCTTCGGTCACTCGGTGGGCCTGGCCGGCCACGACATCTGGGTGGGCGCCCCTACGCCGAGGGATCTGGAGACGGGCCGGGTCTACGTCTTCCCCGCCGACCCGGCGGGCCCGCCGCCCAGCGCCTCCGACGCACGACGCATCGAGCTCGAGGACTCGGTCGAGGAAGACGCCTTCGGGAGCCGCATCTTCACCGGCAACGGGGTCGTGGCCGTCACCGCCCTGGGCATGCACCACGGGGCCGGCTCCGTCCACGCGTACCACCTGGACGAGGCGCAGGGCTGGGTGGACCGCGGGATGCTCGTGAGCCCCCCGGACGCCCATGAGGCCATCGTGGGCGAAGAACGGAGCTGCCCGGAGGAGGGGGGTGGGCAGATCGGACCCTTCGAGTGCGACGACGTGGACCTCGTCGCCTTCGTCCCCAACTCCATGCTGGCCCCCTCGGGCCGGGAGCGAGGCGTCCGCCTGAACGACAACTGGGGGTGGACCGATCCGGAGACCGGAATCGAATACGCCCTGGTCGGGCGCAACGACGGCCTGGCCATCCTCGACATGAGCGACCCCTCGTCGCCGGTCCTGGTGGGCGACCTTCCGAAGACGCCGAACACGCCGCGGTCTCAGCTCTGGCGTGACATGAAGACCTACAAGGACCACGTCTTCGTCGTGGCCGACGGGGCAGGAAACCACGGCCTCCAGATTCTGGACCTCAGGCAGATCCGGGACATCGATCCGGCCGACATGCCGGTGACCTTCGAGCCGGACTACCACTACGACAACGTCGCCAGCGTGCATAACATCAACATCAACGAGGAGACCGGGCTCGCGGCCCTCGTGGGCGCCCGGGGTGGAGGGGAGACCTGCGGAGGCGGCCTCCACATGCTGGATGTGCGGGATCCCCTGAACCCGCAGTTCGTGGGGTGCCACCTCGATGAGAACGCGACCCACGACGTACAGTGCGCCACGTACCGGGGACCGGACGAGAACTACTACGGGCGGGAGCTCTGCCTCAAGGCCAACGCGACGTTCCTGAGCATCTCCGACGTGACGGACTGGGAGTCGCCCGTGGTGGTGGGACGGGGCACGTACCCGAACCCCGGATACCTGCACCAGGGTTGGCTCACCGAGGACCATCGGTACTTCATCATGGACGACGAGGCCGATGTCATCCAGGGACAGGTGGAGACCACCCGGACCCTCATCTTCGACGTGAGCAACGTGGAGGACCCGATTCTGGCCAAGGAGTTCTTCGGATCCTTCCCCGCAAGTGCCCACAACCTCTACATCAAGGGTGACTACGCCTTCCAGGCCAACTACCGGTACGGTCTCCACGTCCTGGACGTTTCGGACCCGGAGAACCCGGAAGAGGTGGGCTTCTTCAACACCACCCCGTACCTGTCAGGACCCGGATTCAGTGGCGCGTGGAGCACGTTCCCCTACTTTGACAGCGGTCTGGTCCTGGTCACTTCGGTGCAGGACGGGATGTTCCTGCTGCGGCCCCGGTTGCGGGAGGGCGTGGTCTTCCAGGAGGATTGATCGGTCCGTCGTAGCGAGCGCGGGCAGCCCGGCGGCAGCGATCGCCGGGCTGCTCAGCGCCGCTCGAGGTAGATGAGGCCGCCGCTCGCACCCCCCGCCACCAACTCATCCCAGCCGTTCCCGGTCAGGTCCCCGAAGGTGGGGGCACCGTACTGGTGGAGGGGAAGCTGGATCTCGGGGTCCTCCTCAAAGGCGGGCTCCTCCGAGGTCCCCACGTTGCGGAATACCACCGCTCCACCCGCCTCCTGCCCCAGCACCAGGTCCAGGAGCCCGTCTCCGTCCAGATCCACGAAGGCGGGGTGGCTTCGGCGACCCACCCGGATCTCCATCCACTGATCCGTCACGAGCTCGAAACTGGGTGCGTCGGCCGTGCCCTCGTTCCGGTAGAACGCCAATTCACCATTGGACTTCCCCACCACCAGGTCCGGAAGTCCATTCCCGGTCAGGTCGGCAAAGGCGGGAGCGGCATGGCTGCCCCGGGGCAGCTCCAGCGACATCCCCTCCTGCAACTCGAAGCGGGGGGCCCCTTCGGACCCCACGTTCCGGAAGAAGTGGACTTCGCCCCGGAAGGTGCCCAGGGCCAGACCGGGAAGCGGGTCGTCACTCCAGAGGGGACCCACTGCAGGCGCGTG
This sequence comes from Gemmatimonadota bacterium, assembly GCA_007121555.1. Lineage (GTDB taxonomy): Bacteria > Gemmatimonadota > Gemmatimonadetes > Longimicrobiales > Gaopeijiaceae > PWLA01. The sequence goes on from SKKH01000055.1 coordinate 4,623, forward strand.
GTTGTGACCACCTACCAGCTCCAGCACTTCACGCAGTTGAAAGCGGGGGGCGTCGGGCTCGCCGATGTTCTCGTACCAGTGGACCCGTCCCGTGGTGGCCGCCCCAGGCTTCGCCTTGTTCCCCACCAGGAGGTCCAGCGTCCCGCTCCCGTTGATGTCGCCCAGGGCCGGCACGCTTTCTTCGCCCACGTCGATCCCGTAGAGGAAGCGGGTGGTCACCAGGTCGAAGTTTCCGGAGCCGTCGTTGCGGTAGTGATGGAAGTTGTCCGCTGCCGTCTGGTTCGGGTTGTGCGCCCCCCCCAGGACCCCGATAAAGAGGTCGGGAGCCCCCCGGTCGAAGGGGTCCGCCAGGACCGGGGCGTTGAATCCGCTGGTGGCGATGGGCTCGCCGCCGGCCCGCACCGGCGAGGGCACGTTGTGGATCGAAGGTCGGTCGGGCGAGCCCCGATTCTCCATGAACAGGAGACCCGCCTCGAAGAAGTCTCCCCAGTAGAGGTCCTTCAGCCCGTTTCCGTTCGCGTCGGCGAAGAACATGCTGTTCGCCCCATGGGGCGCGGTAGGTCGCACCAGCGTGCCGATGATCTCGATCCCCGCGAAACGGTCCGCAACGCGCCGGAAGCGGGGAAGGCCCTCCTCGCCCTCTTCCCGCTCCACCGCCTCGTAGCGCGAGACCGTACCCTCGATCCGACCCAGGAACATGTCCATGAGGCCGTCATGGTCGATGTCGTGGAAGGCGGGCACGTTCTGCCGGTCCGCGAAGATCGGCCGGCCCTCCACGTCCCGGAGTGAATCGGGGGCCAGCACCATGCGGGGCTCCCGCTCGGTGCCCTCGTTCCGGAAGACACGGATGTAGCTGAAGCGCTCCTCGGCCAGGAGATCGTAGAGCCCTTTCCCCTCCAGGTCCACGAAGCGGGTCCACTCCCCCACATCCAGATCCTTCCACTTGTCCGTCCGCCAGACGTAGTCCGGGGCGTCGGGCCGGCCCACGTTCTCCAGGAACATGAGCTCGTTGCTCCGCTCCTGGACGAAGAGGTCCAGGGTCCCGTCGCCGTCGATGTCCACGAACTGGGGACGGGGGGCGCTGAAGCCTCCCAGGAAGGGATGGTCGTAGGGCCGCTCATCGGCGTCCAGCACCTCGAACGGATAGACCGAGCGCTCGAACTCGCTCCCGTCCGTGAGCGGCGCGACGGAGGCGGGGGCGGGGCGGTCCGGCGGGGACGCGCACGAAGCCAGAAGAAGGAGGGGCAGGAGCAGGCACCACCCCCGAGGGGCCCTCGCTCTGTCTGATCTCATCGGGTGACGGCAATCCCCGTGGCGTTCTGGCCGACCTCGACCACGTCGACCAGATCCCCCGATTCCACGTCGATGATGGCCACGCTGCCCGGACCGCCCACCACCCGCTCGTCGGGCTCGTCGTCGTGATGGTGGTCATGGTGATCGTGATGGTCTCCGCCGGCCATCATCATCATGTCGTGGGGCTCCCGGACATTGGTGTTCGAGATCAGGACGAAGCGACCGTCGGCGGAGATCGCCGCGCCGTGGGGCTGTCGGATCCGGGGGTCGGCCAGGACCTTGATCACCTGCAGGCTCTCCACGTCGATGGCGGTGATCCGGTCCGCCATCTTGTTCCCCAGCCAGACGGTGCGGCCGTCCGGGGTGAAGATGGGATCGAAAGGCTGGGACTCCACCTCGACGACCCCCAGGTGCCGGGGCTCGAGAGGATCTTCGGAGATGTCGAAGAAGTGGACGGTGTGGCTCACCTCACCCGAGATGGCCAGGGTCGTCCCGTCGGGAGAGAGGGCCCACTGCATCAGGGCGTGGGGCGGCCCCTCCACGTTCGTCACCACCGCCCGCTCCGTCTCCGGATCCACCGCCCCGATCTGGTTCGTCCCCAGACTCGCGGTATACCCGATGCCGGTGCGCTCGTCCACGACCAGGGCGTGGGGGCGAGAAAAGAAGACCTCCACCTCTTCGATGGACATGTCCGAGGGGCGGATGATCCCGATCCTCGGCGGAGCGTTCACGGCCGTCATGGAACGAGCCACCCAGAGACGATCCGCTTCGTGGTGGAGGGCCAGCATCCCGGGCGTCTCGAACTCGGCGGTGCCCACCAGGTGGTGCTCGCTGTCCAGCTTTGCCACGACCCCCTCCCCGATGAGGGAGACGTACCAGTGGGATCCGTCGGGCTCGATGACGATGTGGTGGGGCCGGGCGGTGGCCGAAAAGCCCAGCGCCTGCAGGTCCACCGTGTGGATCACCTCACCGGCCTCGATATCGATGATGGCCACCGACGCCTCGTCCTGGTTGCAGACGAAAAGCAGACCGGCGGACATGGCCACGGGCCCCGGCCCGTCGAGGGCTCCGTGAGCCAGGTGCTCTGGGAGGGACGGGGCCTGCGACGACAGGGCGGAACCAGGTACCGGCACCGCTAGAGCGCTGAGAAACGCGGTGACGCCGGCAAGGGCGAGGCACCGGATCCCGACCGCTGCTGGGTTTCGCATGGGCAGCCTTTCAACTTAGTGTTCGAAGGATGAAAACGGATATGTCCGGGAGGTTCGAAAAGCGCTCCCTCAACACTGGCTCGGTTGCCCGACCTGCGGTCTATAGTCCGCTGGGCCGGGCGAAGATCCGGGGGGGCGTCAGGTCTCGGTGAAGTATACTCCGCTGAGGGGGGAGTTGCGAACCCGAAATCCCTTCCTTTCAGGGCCTTCCAGACTGCGAGGTCCGGTCGGGCCGCCGGCCCACGGAGCAGGTGGTGCGCCGGCTCTCCCCACCCTACGTTGGCGGGGCGCCAGCATCCCGGCCGCGCCCGCTCACGACACCGCCCGAAAAGGAACCGACTGGTGAAGATCACCCGCATCGCCGTCCATCAGGTCGACCTCCCCCTGCGCGAGGGCCGCTACTCCTGGTCCGGTGGCAAGTCCGTCTCCGTCTTCGACAGCACGGTGGTCCGAGTGGACACCGACGAGGGGCTCACCGGATGGGGCGAGGTCTGTCCCCTGGGGCCGGTCTACCTTCCGTCCTACGCGGCGGGCGCCCGGGCAGGAATCCGGGAGCTGGCCCCTGCGCTCCTGGGGCAGGACCCCACCGGGCTCGAGCTCCTGAACCGCCTCATGGACCGGACCCTCAAGGGCCACCCCTACGCGAAGTCCGCCCTGGACATGGCCTGCTGGGACATCCTGGGGAAGGCTGCGGGCCAACCGCTCTGCACCCTCCTGGGCGGGCGCTACGAGGAAGACTTCGTCCTCTACCGGGCCATCTCGCAGCGCTCGCCTGAGGAGATGGCGGAGAACGTGGCCGGCTACCGCGAGCAGGGCTACCGTCGCTTCCAGCTCAAGGCCGGCAGCGACGTGAAGACGGACATCGCCCGGATCCGGGCGGTGCGGGAGGTACTCGAGGACGACGACATCCTGGTGGCCGACGCCAACACGGGCTGGCTCATGCACGAGGCGGCCCGGGTGGTGCGGGGCGTGCGGGACGTGGACGTCTACATCGAGCAGCCGTGCGCGAGCTACGAAGAGTGCCTCACCATCCGCCGGCGCACCGATCACCCCTTCGTCCTGGACGAATCCGTCGACGGACTGAGCATGCTGCTCCAGGCCCACGCCGACGGCGCCATGGACGTGGCCAACATCAAGATCAGCAAGTTCGGCGGGCTGACCCGGGCTCGGCAGGCCCGGGACCTGTGCGCCTCCATGGGCGTGGCCATGACGGTGGAGGACTCCTGGGGCGGCGACATCATCACCGCCGCCATCGCCCACCTGGCCCACAGCACCCCCACCGAGTTCCTCTTCACCTCCACCGACTTCAACAGCTACGGAACGGTGAGCATCGCCGACGGCGCCCCCACCGGAGTGGACGGCCGCATGCGGGCCAGCGAGGCGCCGGGGCTGGGGGTCGAGCCCAAGCTGGACGTGCTGGGCGAGCCGGTGTTCGAGGTGAGCTGAGGCTCAGCCCCCGCCCCAGATGTCCCCCACCGTGAAGCCGTCGGGGAAGGGATCGTCGGGGTCCACCACGTACTGGGCGATCCCGGTGATCCACGCCTCGCCGCTCAGCGAAGGCACCACGGCCGGGTAGTCGCCTACCGTGGTCTCCTCCAGGAGCCGGCCGGTGAAGGTCGTGCCCAGGATGCCTTCGTGGACGAAGTCCTCGTTCAGGCCCAGCTCCCCCCGCCTGTGGAGCACGGCCATGCGGGCGCACGTCCCGGTCCCGCAGGGGGAGCGGTCCAGGGCGCCGGTCCAGGTATCCGGCCGGTCCCAGTCCAGGGTGCCGGAGGAGACGATGACCGAGTTCCTGGCGTGGGCGCCCGGCACCGTGGGCGGGCCCGTGAGCTGCCCGATGGTGATGTCCCGGATCTCCGGGTTCAGGGGATGGGACACCGGGAGCTGCTCCCTTGCCGCGGCCTTGATCATCTCGCCCACCCTGGCGATCCGCCCGCCCTGGTCCGGGGTGAGTTCCACACCCACGTCCGCGGCCTCGGCGATCACGTAGAACATCCCGCCCCACGCCACGTCCACCCGCACCTTCCCCAGCTCCGGCACCTCGATCTCCCGGTCCAGGTGGACGGCGAAGGCCGGCACGTTCCGGAAGGTCACCTTTCCCGCCTTCCCGTCTCTCACCTCCACCGACACCCCCACCAGCCCCGCCGGGGTCTCCAGGGTCAGCTCCGTGACCGGCTCCGTCACCGGCACCATGCCCGTCTCTACGAGCACGGTGGCCACACAGATCGTGTTCGTCCCCGACATGGCCGGGTACTCCACCTGCTCCATGATCACGAAGCCGGCGTCGGCCCGAGGATCCGTGGGCGGCAGGATCAGGTTGCAGTTGGCCGCCGGATAGCCCCGGGGCTCCCGGAGCATCCGGGTGCGGATGTGGTCCGCGTGACGCTCGAGCCACTGCATCTTCTGGAACATGCTGGAGCCGGGGACGTCCA
>SKKH01000139.1 GCA_007121555.1 Gemmatimonadota bacterium
AGCGCTGGGGCACGAAGGAGGAGGCCGAGCGAAAGAAGAGGCGCCGGTCCCGCAAGAAGAAGAAAGAGGCCATTCCGGTCTGAGGCGGGGGTCCGGGTGCCGCCCGGACGCAGGTGAGTCCAGAAGCGCACCGTCTCCGAAGGCCTGCGGAGGAACGGGGCTCCGGCCAGCCGCCGGAGCCCCGTTCTCACATCACCCCTGAAGCCATGCTCGTCGATACCCACTGCCACCTGACCCACTCTCGCTTCAGTGAGGACCTCGGTCCGCTCCTGTCCCGGGCCTGGTCGGCGGGGGTCGGGGCCGTCGTCGCCATCGCCTCGGACCTGGATGACGCCGCCCGGCTCCGTGAACTGGTTTCCCGGGACAGGCGGGAGCCTCCCGAGGGCGGGGAAGGCGAAAGAGGAGGCGGGTCGAAGGTGGAGCCTGCTCGGTCCAGCGTGCAGCTCTTCCGAACGGTGGGAATCCACCCGCACCAGGCGTCCAGCGCGCCGGATGCTCCGGCTCTGGAGGCGGCCATCCGGGAGGAGGCGGCGCGGGCACCTGCCCCCGTGGCCGTGGGAGAGTGCGGCCTGGACTTCCACTACGACTTCGCCCCTCGGCCCCGTCAGGGGGAACTCTTCGAGCGTCACCTCGAATTGGCCCAGGAGCTGAACCTCCCGGTCGTGGTGCATTGCCGGGAGGCGGAAGCCGAGATGATCCCCCGGGTGCGGGAAGCGGGAGAGGCCGGGGTCAGAGGGGTGCTCCACTGCTATCCCGGCGACCTGGAGCTCCTCGAGGTCGCCATGGCGGCAGGTTGGTGCGTGTCCTTCACTGGGCTGGTGACGTTCAGCTCCTTCGACGGTCGGGAGGCCGTACGCCAGGTCCCCGGGGGGCGGTACATGCTGGAGACGGACGGGCCATACATGGCGCCGGTCCCCCATCGTGGGAAGCGCAACGAACCCTCCTTCGTACCGGCGATCCGGGACCAGGTGGCCAGGATCCGGGGCGAGCCGCCTGCCCAGGTGGAAGAAGAGACGACTCGGACGGCAGGCGAGTTCTTCGGCCTCTCGCTCTAGACCCCTGCGCCGGATGAGCTTGCTGCGCCCCCTTGCCCCGGGGGCCTCCGGGGCTCACCCCAGACCACGACTCCAACCCCTCGACACTCCATGGCTCGAACGATCCAGATCCTGCCCGATCCGGTAGCGAACCAGATCGCCGCCGGCGAAGTGGTGGAGCGTCCCGCGTCGGTGGTCAAGGAGTTGGTCGAGAACGCCCTGGATGCACAGGCCGACCGGGTGGAGGTCGAGGTGGAGGCCGGAGGAAAGCGCCGGATCAGGGTCTCCGACGACGGCTCGGGTATGGGGCGTGAGGACGCCCTTCTCTCCCTGGATCGGCACGCCACCTCCAAGATCCGGAGCGCTGAGGATCTCCGAGGGGTGCGCACCTTCGGCTTCCGAGGGGAAGCTCTTCCCTCCATCGCTTCCGTTTCCCGTCTGACCCTGGACACCTGCCTTCAGGGCGAGGAGATGGGGACGCGCATCCGGGTGAAGGGAGGCCGGATCACCAGTGTCGAGGACCTGGCCCGGACGCCGGGAACATCGATCCTGGTGGAAGGCCTCTTCTTCAACGCCCCGGCCCGGGCCCGGTTTCTGGGAAGTGCCGCTGCCGAGACGCGCTCCGTGAGCGAGGCGGTGAGTCTCCTCGCCCTGGCGAACCCCCGGGTCCGTCTGAGCCTCCACTCCGGAGACCGGACCCTCCTCGAGGTCCCGTCCACGCCGGAGCTGACCAGAAGGGTGGCGGGCGTCTGGGGAGAGGAGGTGTCCCAGACGATGATCTCGCTGGAGCATGAGTCCGACCGGATGAGGTTGAAGGGCCTCATCCAACGTCCGGATGCGGTTCCCGGAGGCTTCCGGAGGGCTGCCCTCTTCGTGTCGGGACGACCCTTTCGCGACGCGGCGCTCCTCAGGGCCGTGGAACGAGGCTACCGCACCACGATCCCGTCGGGTCATCGGCCGTGGATGGTCCTCTTTCTGGACGTCGGCGAGGGGGCGGTGGACGTGAATGTCCACCCCACCAAGGCTGAGGTTCGCTTTCGTGACTCGAAGGCGGTGGAGCAGTTGCTGGAGGCAGGCGTGCGCCGGGCCCTGGAGGGCGAGGCCAGCGCCGCCACCTTCGAGGCTCCCACCGTCCGGACTCCTGCCGGTCGGGAGGGGTCGGGCCCCGGATCGTCGCCCCGGGTCCGGGAGCGGCCGGACCCTTCAGGCCGAGCTGCGCCGGGGGGCGAGCCGGGCCCTCCGACTTCCAGCTCCGCGTTGAACGAACCGGCATCCTCCCCGGAGGAGGACCAGATGGCCCTCTTCCTGCCCGGAGGAGGCGATGATGCCGAGCCCACCGAGCGTTCGGTGGAGCCGGACGGGACGTCCACGGATGAAGACCTCCCGGCCATGGAACGGCCTCGCCTCTGGCAGGTGCACCAGGCCTGGATCCTGGCCGAGGTTCGAGACGGTCTTCTCCTCATCGACCAGCACGCCGCCCACGAGCGGGTCCTCTTCGAACGGATCATGGCTCGTTTCGATGGGGGAGGCGCCGAAAGCCAGCGACTTCTCTTCCCCCTGACGATTCAGTTGACTCCCGCCGAGTATGACCTGGTCGAGGACCTCAAGGGCCTCCTGAACCGGGCCGGATTCGAGGTGGAGGGCTTCGGCGGCGACACCGTCATCGTGCACGCCGTCCCCGACCCCCATCCCCACTTCGAGGCCGAGCGGTGTTTTCGTGAGATGATCGACGAACTCACCCACGGATCGGAGCTCGTCAGGTCGGCTCGGAACCAGCACGAGCGGGTGGCCATGAGCTTTGCCTGCAAGGCGGCGATCAAGGCCGGCCAACTCCTTCAGCCGCCGGAGATGCAGGAGCTCTTCGACCAGCTCTTCGCCACCGAACTCCCCTTCCACGACGTCCACGGCCGACCTACCACGGTGCGACTCTCCAGGACGGAGCTGGAGAGGAAATTCGGAAGATGAGGCAGGGGCCACCTATCGACGCCCGAGGGCTCGTGATCACCGGCCCCACCAGTTCGGGTAAGACCGCGCTCTCGCTGCCCGTTGCTGAACTCCTGGCCGGAGAGATCATCTCCATGGACTCCCGGCAGGTCTATCGCGGGATGGACATCGGGACGGACAAGGCCCCACCGGAACTCCGCGAGCGGGTTCCGCATCACGGACTCGACCTGGTGGAGCCGGAGGCACGGTTCTCCGCGGGCCGCTGGGCCAGGTCGGCCCGGCGGTGGATCGATGAGATCCAGGGTCGGGGGCGAGTCCCCCTCATCGTGGGCGGGACCGGGTTCTATCTCCGAGCGCTGACCCATCCGGTCTTCCGCGAGCCGACCCGAGACCCTGGGCGGCGGCGAGCCCTGGAGCGCTGGCTTGAGGGTCGAAGTGAAGAGGAACTCATCCGATGGACCGAACGGCTGGACCCGCAGCGAGTCGAGGTCGCCGCCGCTGGAGGTCGCCAACGCCTGGTCCGGACCCTGGAGGTCGCCCTTCTCACGGGCCGTCCCCTCTCCTGGTGGCACGATCACGCCCCACCCGAAGCCCCGCCCATGCCCCTGGGCGTCGTGCTCCTGACCTTGCCCCGAGAGCAGCTGTACCTCCGGATCAATGAGCGGGCTCAACGCATGTTCGAGGAGGGGCTCCTGGAAGAGGTTTCACGGCTGCTGGCCGAGGGCGCCTCTCCCGAGGATCCCGGGATGACCGGCACGGGATACCGGGAGGCCGCCGCGGTCCTCGGGGGGGACCTCTCCCTGGAGGAGGCGCTGGATCAGGTCCAGCGGGCCACCCGGCGCTACGCCCGTCGGCAGATCACCTGGTTTCGTCATCAGCTCCCTGACGAGGGGGTGCTGGAGGTGGATGCCCGCAGTCCGTTGAAAGAACAGGTGGACCGGGTGGTCCGGTGGTGGCGGACCGGGCCCGGGGCGGGAGGGGTAGGCCACAGCGAAGATTCCCGCGAGTCGGATCCTTCCCCGGCGGCACCTTCGTCCAGGAGCGCCGACCTCGAGGATGGGGCCATGACCAGAAAGGACCTGCGTTGAAAATTGCCATCAGCTGCTATCCCACGTATGGAGGATCCGGAGCCGTCGCCACCGAGCTGGGGCTGGAGCTGGCCGACCGTGGACACGAGGTGCACTTCATCTCCTACGCCCAGCCCTTCCGCCTCGACCGATTCCGGGAGCGGGTCTATTTCCATGAGGTGGAAATGGATCAGTATCCCCTCTTCGAGCATCCTCCCTACTCCCTGGCGCTGGCGGTATCGATCCACGATGTGACGACCCGCTACGATCTGGACCTGGTCCACGTCCACTACGCCATTCCCCACGCCACCTCCGCTTGGATCGCTCGCGAGATGCTGAATGGGGCCAGGGGGCCCCGGATCATCACGACCCTCCACGGCACGGACATCACCCTCACGGGGCAACATCCGTCCTTTCACTCCATCACCCGGTTCTCGATCCTGAAGTCCGATGGTCTCACAGCGGTGTCGGGCTTCCTCCGGGAAGAGACGGAGCGCAGTTTCGGGGTGGGGAAGGAACGGATCCGGGTCATCCCCAACTTCATCGATACCGAGCGGTACCGGAGAGAGGACAAGCCCTGTCATAGAGCCACCCTGGCCCCTGAGGGCGAGAAGGTGGTGATGCATATCTCCAACTTCAGGCCTGTGAAGCGGGTTCAGGACGTCGTGGAGGTGTTCGCGGAGATGCGACGATCCGTTGCGGCTCGCCTGGTCCTGGTGGGAGATGGACCGGACCGGCCGCGAGCCCAGTCCCGGGCTCAGGAACTGGGGGTGGAGGACGACGTGGTCTTCCTGGGCAAGCACACCTCGGTCGACGAACTCCTCGCCTGCGCAGACCTCTTTCTCCTGCCCTCGGAGTCGGAGTCGTTCGGGCTGGTGGCCCTGGAGGCCATGGCCTGTGGAGTTCCGGTGGTCGCCAGCCGGGTGGGAGGGATCCCGGAGGTGGTCGTGGACGGCGAGACCGGGGTCCTGGCCGAGGTGGGCGACGTCTCCTCCATGGCCCGAGCCGCCGTGAGCATCCTGAAGGACTCCGACCGCTGGCTCCAGATGAGCCGAATGGGACGGGCCCGAGCCGAGGAGTTCTTCAGCGCGGACATGGTAGTGCCCATATACGAACAATTCTACCGAGACGTCCTGGAGGGGAGATGACACCCAAGCCCACGGGAGCGGACCCTGGAGGTGAGGAGGGGAACCGGAACTCTGAACCGGAGGGCCCGAGGTTGCGCCACGTGCCCGTGGACCCCGCGGTGCAGCGTATGGTGGAGGCGGCCCTCGAGGAGGACGTGGGAAGTGGAGACCGAACCACTCTCTGGACCGTTCCTCCAGGACTGAGGACCCGGGCCCGTATCGTGGCCAAGGAGGAGCTTGTCGTGGCCGGAGGAGAGGTGGTCGTGGAGGTCTTTCGTCAGCTCGCTCCAGCCCTGGAGGTGCTGCGACGCTGCCCCGACGGCTCCCATCTCGGACCCGGTGACGAGGTCGCGCGGCTCGAGGGCTCGGCTCGAGCGATCCTCACCGGGGAGCGGACGGCCCTGAACTTCCTGGCCCTCCTCTCGGGTGTGGCCAGCCTCACCTGGACCTTCGTGTCCGAGGTCAAGGGTACCGGTGTGGAGATCACCGACACCCGGAAGACGACTCCCGGTCTCCGGGGTCTGGAGAAGGCCGCCGTCCGGGCGGGCGGCGGCAGCAACCACCGGATGGGACTCTACGACATGGTTCTGATCAAGGAGAACCACATTGCGGCGGCCGGGGGAATCAGGCAGGCGGTCGCCGCCGTCCGAAGGGCGAACGAGGAGGGGTTGCCGGTGGAGGTGGAGGTGGCCCGCCCTGGGCAGGTGGAGGCTCTGGAAGGGCTCGGAGTCGACCGACTGCTCCTGGACAACATGACCGAGTCCGAGATGGAGATGGTGGTGCGTCAGGTGAGGGGGTGGGACGCACCCCGACCGCTTCTCGAGGCCTCGGGAAACATGACGCTGGATCGGGTGGGGAGGGTGGCCCGCACTGGCGTGGATTTGATCTCGGTCGGAGCCCTGACGCACTCCGCGCCCAGCTCCGACCTGTCCCTCCTGCTCGAGGGTGTGGACTGGTGAGGCTCGACGATGCCGCCGAACTCGAGTTCCATGACAGCCTCCCCTCCACGAACGAACGGGCGCTGGAGTGGGCTCGGGAGGGTGCACCGCCCTTCTCGGTGGTGGTGGCGCGCGAGCAGACCGCTGGCAGAGGGCGGCAGGGGCGATCCTGGCGTTCGCCTCTGGACGGGGGGCTGTGGATCTCCATCATCCTTCCCACCCCGAGACGGGGAGCCAGCGGTGCCGTACCAATCCTGGTGGGGGTGTCGGTGGCCCGAGCGGTGGAGGAGGTCTCCGGCGCTCGACCCTTTCTGAAGTGGCCCAACGACCTCCTCCTGTCCACGCGGTCCGGTCCCGGGGGATGGAGAAAGGTGGGCGGGATCCTCTGCCAGACCGGACTGGGCCGGAGGCCGGACCGGATCGTGGCCGGAGTGGGGGTGAACCTCCGGACACCGCCGGTCGACCCTCCCGAGACCGCCGGCCCTTCCACCTCAGCCGCTTCCGAGGCGGAGAGGGGGATGAAGGAGCGCCAGGGCCCGGCCCCGATCGGTCTGGATGAGGCCTGCGATCGCCCGGTATCCAGGGAGGCGCTGGCCGAGGCCCTCCTGGCTGAATTGCGACGAGTGGCGGATCCGCCGCCCGCGATCCTTTCGGAGACCGTTCTCAGGGAGTGGGCCCGGCGCGATCTTCTCCTGGGCCGGGACGTCCGGGTGGAGCGGACCGGCCGCGGTCGTGCACGGGGGATCGACTCCGACGGAGCCCTCCGCCTGGAGAAGCCGGATGGCACGATCGTGGCCATCCTGAGCGGAGGGGTCCGGATCATTGGAGAGGGCTCGAGCGCGCTGTTCACGGGAGGCAGCTCCGCTGGAGGCGACGACCGCAGAGGAGAAGTCGAAGCTGGAGGCACGGGAACCCTTACCGGCAGCCACACCCAGGATGGGGCGGCCGCAGCCATTCGAAAGGGAGATGTCTGATGCACCTCGCCATCGATGTGGGGAACACAGAGACGATGCTCGGCCTGTTCGGCCCGGATGCCCTCGAGCCGGAGGCCCATTGGCGGATCTCCAGCCGAGTCGCCCGGACCGGAGACGAGCTTCGCCTGCTTCTCGCGGCACTCCTGGGAACCGGGGGTGTGGAGCTGTCCCAGCTGGACCGAGCGGTCCTCGGATCGGTGGTCCCGGCACAGATCGGGGTCTTCCGGGATGCCCTCTCTTCGGTTCTGCCGCCGGACGCGTTCCTTTCCATCGACTCCGACGCGGAACTCCCCATCCGTCTGGATGTGGAGGAGCCCCGAACCGTTGGAGCCGATCGCATCGTGAACACCCTGGCCGCGACTCATCTCTTCAACCGGGACACCATCGTGGTGGACCTCGGCACCGCCACCACGTACGACTGCATCACCGCCGACGGGGTGTTCGTGGGAGGCGTGATCGCTCCTGGGCTGCAGGCGGGGCGGGAGTGGTTGAAGGGGCAGACAGCCAAACTGCCCACCGTGGAGCTGGGCCCTCCGGAACTCGTCATCGGGCGACGCACCGAGACCTGCGTGCAGAGCGGGCTCTTCCACGGAGCCGTAGCGGCTGTTGACGGGATCGTGGATCGGATTCGGGAGGAGTGGGAGCGCCCCGACGCCTTCGTGGTCTCGACCGGGGGTTGGGCCGTGGCGCTCTCGCCCCATACGCGAAGCATCCAGGCCGTTCATCCCCATCTGACCCTGCTGGGTCTGGAGCTGGCCGGTCGCTACCGCTTTGGAGAGATGAGTGCTCGCTCCACCGATCAGGCCGAGGCAGTAGCGGATTGACTGCGCTTCGCCATAGATTCGGGCGTTGCGTCGGAGAAGTACCAGACCCTCGAGGTCGACCTCGGGGGATTCACCCCCTTGGCGGGCGTGACTTCGTAGACCGCAGAAGGATCCACCCCAGAAGGACCTGTCTCACATCATGACCCTTTCTCCCGTCTTCCGCTCATCCGCCGCTGTTCACCTCCTCCAGGAGGAGGGGATCTGGGAGCGGCTGGAACCGTCGATCCGGGCCCAGGCCCGCGCCGTCCAGAGGGTGCTGGGAGATCTGGAGGAGTTGCTGGACCCGTCCTTTCTCGACGAGGCGCCGGACTTCCCGGAGACGGATGGACCGGTAGGGCTCTCGGCTCTGCCATTCCTGCAGGAATACTTCTTCCTGATCCTGTTCCGATCGCTCTTCGAGTCCCTGGGTGTGGATGAGGCTCGGTTGGACCGGTACGCCCAGGTGAACTTCTGTGTGAAGGGTACGATCACCGCCGCCGACAACCTCTTCGACGAGCAGGCCAAGAGCCTCCTGCCCCTGGCCGCGGGGAAGGGAAGTCGGTTCCTTTCGATCCTCCAGCTCATGTGTTTCGAGCGGCTCATCCGTCGAACTCTCGATCGGGGCGTGGACGCCGGGGAACTCTCCGGCTCCCAGAGGGACCTGGTGCTCAAGGGTCTCCTGGACCTCATGGCCCGAATCGGTCTTCTCGAAGGGTCGGAGGAAGGGGGGGTCAACGATGTGCCGATCCCCGAAGAGATGGTGGAGCAGGTTCACCGGATCCGTGGCGGAGCGCTCTTCGCACTTTCGTTCGTGCCTCCCGCGGTGCTCGAGGAGGGCGAGACGCTGACCCGGATCCAGGCCGCCGAGCCGGCCGTGGCCCGCCTGGGCACGGCGTTCCAGATCGTGGATGATCTCACCGACTTTGAGTTCGACCTCGGGAGACGGAGCCACAACCTTCTGGTCGCGCAGATCCATCATTACGGTTCTGATGCCGAGAAACGACTCCTGTCCCAGCTGCGGCAGGGGGGACCCTGCCCGGTGGGAGTTGTGGAGTCCCACTTCCGCGACTCGGCCCAGGCGGTGCTCGAGAGGGCCTACCTGGAGGCCCGGGCCTCCTTCCAGGCCCTGGCCGAACTGGGCTTCTGGTTCCCGGTCGAGCTGGCCGACGAAGTGGTCCACGCCATCGTCGGGCTCGAGGGGGTGCGGCGCATGGAAGATCTGAGCGTGTCCGGCTCCTCGACCGCCTCCCAGGGCTGAAGGCCTGTCCCGACTGAAGGAAGCTCCCCCGGTACGCCTGCGGGAAGTCCCCCCCGCATCCACCGGGTACCGCCGCGAAGCGGTTGCCAGGCGTTCCCATCGGTGGTCCCTTCACGCCTCCGGTGACCTTTTAAGTGACTGTCGTGTAGGCACTTGCACGAGCACGGCGTCCACGATGGCGAGAGCCGCGCCCCATGCGTTCCCCCCGTTGACATCCAACGGATCCCCACTATACTTGTTTCTGGGTTGTTAGCACTCGCACAGAAAGAGTGCTAACAGATCCATACACCTCTCAACACCACCGTGAGACGCGGAGGAGA
>SKKH01000024.1 GCA_007121555.1 Gemmatimonadota bacterium
AGGCATCGTTCCCACGCGTGGGGGCACCGGGGACGAAAGCGGCAGCCCGAGGGCCACGCCAGGGGATCGGGGGGCATCCCGACGATCGCGTCCAGCTGCTCGCGTCCCCTCCGGGGAACGGACGCCAGCAGCGCCTGGGTGTAGGGATGGCGGGGGCGCCGGAGGACCTCCTGTATCCCACCCGTCTCCACGAGCTGGCCGGCGTACATGACCAGGATGCGCCGGCACGCCCGTGCCACCACGGCCAGATCATGGGTGATGAGAAGGAGCGCCATCTCCCGCTCCCGCCGCAGTCGGTGGAGAAGCTCCAGGATCTGGGACTGCACCGTCACGTCGAGAGCGGTGGTGGGCTCGTCGGCGATCAGGAGACGGGGCTCACCCGCCAGCGCCATGGCGATCATGACCCGCTGGCGCATTCCTCCGGAGAGCTCGTGGGGTCGAGCGCGGTAGCGGACCTCGGGATCCGGGATCTCCACCTCCTTCAGGAGGGCCAGCACCCGTTCGACCCCTTCTCTCCGAGTCCTCTTCTCCGTTCCCCCCAGGGCCTCACGAACCTGTTCTCCCACCGACATCACGGGGTTCAGCGAGCTCATGGGATCCTGGAAGATCATGGCCACCTCCCGGCCTCGAACCCGGCGGAGGTCCCGAGGATGTGCCCCGACCAGCTCCTGATCCCGAAGACGAATCGAGCTGGAGGGGAGAATCCTTCCCACGGCTCCCGGCAGGAGTCCCATGATGGAGAGGGCGGTGACGGTCTTGCCGCTGCCCGATTCCCCCACCAGACCCACCGCCTCTCCCGGCGCCACGGAGAAGCTGATCCCGTCCACGGCCCGAACCATTCCCCTGGAGGTCGGAAAGTGGGTTCGGAGATCTCGTACCTCCAGGAGCTGCGTCGGCTCATGAACCGGGCCCCCTCCCGCCATCGGCTCAGGCTGATTCATGAAGCCCCCCTCCCTCTCGGCCCGCTCGGGGGTCCAGGACGTCCCGGAGACCGTCACCCATCAGGTTGAAGGCCAGCACGACCCCGACGATGGCCAGCCCGGGCGCGGCGCTGATCCACCACGCACCCAGCATGTAGTTCCGGCCTTCCGCCACCATGACCCCCCAGGAGGGGGTCGGCGGCTGGATCCCGAGCCCCAGGAAGGAGAGCACCGCCTCGAGGATGATGGTGTCTCCCACCCCGAGGCTGGCCGCAACGACGATGGGTGCCAGGACGTTGGGGAGGATGTGGCGACCGATGATCCGGGTCCGGGAGTATCCCAGGGCCTCCCCGGCCTCCACGAACTCCCGTTGGCGGACGCTAAGGACCTCGGCCCTGACGATCCGGGTCACATGCGGCCACTGGGTGAATCCCAGTATCGCGATGATGAGGAAGATGGATGGCTGGAAGAGAGCGATCACGACGATGAGAAGAACCAGGCGAGGGAAGGCCATGACCATGTCGACCCCTCGCATGATCAGGGCATCGACCCACCCTCCCAGGTATCCCGCCACCGACCCCAGCAGGGTCCCGAGCCCCACGGCGATCCCCACGGCCAGCAGGCCGATGAACAGGGAGACCCGCGCTCCGTAGAGAAGCCTGGAAAAGATGTCTCGGGCGTACTGGTCGGTACCCAGGAGGTGCTCCAACGAAGGGCCCTGGAGCCTCCGGGTCAGAAGATCGCCCTGGATCGTGGGATCGAAGGGAGCGAGAAGGGGAGTGAGAAGAGCTACCAGATAGAGGCCTCCGATGAAGAGTGACGCCGCCAACGCGACCCGGTTCCGCCGCAGACCGGTCTGCAGCTCGACGACGACCCCGGACTCCCCGGCTCCGTCCCGGGATCCCGAGCCCCGGCCCTGCACGTCTCGGAGCGACCAGAGCCAGGCCCCCACCCCGAGGGCGACCAGGGTCGCCAGGGCCAGCTGATGGTCCACCGGTCCGGCCCATGCCGCACGCACCCGCTCCCACCGTATGACTCCCACCAGGAGGCAGGTCGTCCAGCTCCCCAGGGCCAGAGCTCCGGCCAGGAGCCGCCCTGCCAGAAGCTGAGGCAACCCGGGGAGCGCCATTGAGAGGAGCGCTCCCCCCCTCTCCCGGACCTCCTCCCCTCCATCCGCCGCAGGCCTCCCACCGGGCCCGGACCGATCCGCGGTCCCGGGTCCCGAGCGCGGAGGAAGCAGCAGGTGACTCGACGGCGCCTCGTCCGGCACGCCATCGCCCCGGGCTCCACCTTCCACGGCATCGCGCCCGCCTCGCCGATCAGTCATAGCGAATCCTGGGATCCACGACCGAGTAGAGCAGGTCGGCCAGGAGGTTGCCCACCACCACCAGCCCCGCGAAGAGGAGGGCACAGGCCATCACCACCGGGGTGTCTCGCTGAAAGACCGAATCCACCATGAGCTTTCCCATCCCGGGCCAGCCGAAGACGGTCTCGATGACCACCGTTCCGCTCATGAGCACCGGGAGGTACAGGCCGAGAAGGGTGATCACCGGGATGAGCGCGTTCCTGAGGCCGTGCGCTCCCACCACCCGCCATTCCGGAAGACCCTTCGCCCGAGCGGTCCGGATGTAGTCCTGTCCCAGGACCTCCAGGAGACTTCCCCGGGCGTATCGGGCGATTCCCGCCGCCAGCACCGTAGCCAGGGAGAGAGCCGGAAGAGTCAGGTGCATGGCCCGGTCCAGGACACGCCCAAGAGGGGGGAGGGCAGCGTGATCCACGGACACCATCCCGGAGGGCGGAAACCAGATGGGCCACCCCCATACGTTCCTCGCGTAGAGGCTGAAGACCAGGATCAGAACGAGGGCGAGCCAGAACGAGGGCATGGAGTAGAAGAAGAGCACCACGACGCTCAGCGCCCGGTCGGTGAGGGTGTTCCACCGCACCGCCTGGACCACCCCCACCAACACCCCTCCGGCGAAGGCCAGGCCCAGGGCCACACCCGAAAGGATCAGGGTGTTGGGAAGGAACTGGAACACCACATCCCGAACGGGCTCGTTTCGAGCGAAGGAATACCCGAAATCGCCGCGGAACATGGATCCCATCCACCGCACGTAGCGTTCGTGGATCGGGCGGTCCAGGCCCATGTTCCGCCGCATCTGGTCCATGACCTCGGCCGAGAGGTTGGAACCGGCGTAGATGGACGCCGGATCTCCGGGGGCCAGGCTGAAGACGAAGAAGAGGAGGGTCGCAACCCCCAGGAGAAGGGGAACGGCGCCGAGGAGGCGACGGAGGGCGTACCGGGTCATGATCTCCGGAGGGGGGAGGGGCTGGTCCCAGCGCCCCCCGACCTCACCGGCTCCGGCCCCTGCGAGCCTCTTCGGGAATCCACCAGTCCGCCACGGAGACCCATTCTCCCCTCACGTCCATGTGGACCCCCTGAAGCCTCCGGTTCACTCCGGCCAGACGCTGGGGGTAGAAGAAATAGGTGAAGGGTTGGAGTTCGGCCAACCGCTCCTGGTACTCGTGCCAGAGAGGGATCGCCTCCTCCCGGTCCATGACCACCTGCAGGGTGTCCAGGAGACGGTCCAGCTCGGAATCCTGGATTCCCGCCCATTGGAATGGCTGGTCCACCTTGGACGAGTGGAAGAGATCGTGATCGTCCACCTTGAGCTCGGTGACCCAGCCCATGACGACCCCGTCGAAGTCCCGCTGGTCGGGGCTGGTGATCTGGTCGAAGAGAGTCGCCCACTCCAGGACCCGGGGCTCGACCGCGACCCCGATCTCCCGGAGCTGGGCCTGCATGACCTCGGCGATCTGCTGTCGCTGCTGATTGCCCGTGTTGTACTTGATGGAAATCTCCAGGCGATCCCCATCGCCGTTCTCACGAATTCCCGTACCGTCCGGTCGCGTCCACCCCGCCTCATCCAGGAGTCGATCTGCCTCGTCCCGGTCGAAGGTGAGGGCCTCCTCGATGCCGTCCAGGTAGCCCCAGTGGAAGGGAGGCACCCCTGCGTTGGCGATCTCTCCGTATCCCCCGTAGAGCGATTCGAGGATTTCCCTCCGGTTGGTTCCCAGGGTCAGGGCCCGCCTCACCCTGGGATCGGAAAGGTGAGGCCGCCGAGCATTCCACCCGACGAAGACGTAGCTCCGGAAGTGGAAGTCCAGGAGGTCGACCTCCTCCTCGGCCTCGATCCGGGAGGCCTGGTCGGGGGTCGGGGACACGTACACGTCCACCCCGCCGGTGAGAAGTTCGGTGAGCAGCGTCGTCTGCTCCGGAACCACCCGGTAAACGTACCGGTCCACGTAGGGAGGCCCACCCAGCTCCTGGGGAAATGCGGGATTTCTCACGAAGGTCCAGGAGGCCCCGGGACTCCGGTCGAAGAAGACGAAGGGCCCATTCCCCACCGGGCAGCGCGTACCGAAGGGGTGACGGTTCAACTCGGAGGGGGGGGCGTCCTCCAGGAGATGGCGAGGCATGATGGGCATGGCCCGCCAGGTGTCCAGGATTTCAGAATGGGGCCGCAGGTGGAAGCGCACCGTGTAGTCGTCCAGCACCTCGACTCCGTCTTCGCCTGCCGTGTAGTTGGCCCAGAAAGCGGCGTTGGGGAAGGCGGTCTCGGGATCGGTGGCGCGGATGAAGGTGAAGGCCACGTCTCGAGCCGTCGTGGGCTCCCCATCGTGCCAGGTCACGTCGTCGCGGAGGTGGAAGGTGAGTTCGCTCCCGTCCTCGGAAAGCTCCCAGCTCCGAGCCAGGTAGGGCTGCGGCTCCAGCTCCTCATCGACCCGGACCAGCGTCATGAGGTGCATGTGGGTCTGGTGCTGCGCTCCGGTATAGTCGGCCAGGGAGAAGGCATTGAGCCCATCGGCCAGGTCCCCGATGGCTCCCACGACCACGGTTCCCCCATACCGCTCACCCTGAGGCTGCTCCATCTCGGCAAGGTGCGCGTCCACCCGGGGGAGGACCTCCTGACAGAACTCGGGAAGGCCCCGGACGGAGCGCTCGCCGGGGACGGACTCGCCACAACCCGCCAGGCCGATCCCCATAGCGAGGATCAGGATGGCTCCGCCCACGACCCACTGACGGCGATGATGGAGAACCGGACTCATGAAGGACTCCTGCTGCTTCTGTGATCCCCGGGCCTCCGACGGCGTCTCTGCCAACTTCCAATCCCGAATCGGCCTGCCTGGAGGACGATCCGAGGGCCCGGCCGGGGAGGAGACCCGGACCACGTTCCCCCTATCCTGGGCCGCTTCCCCTCATCTCCGCCAGACCCACTCCCTGGACGCGTACTTCTCTTCGAGCCCACCAGCCCGCTCGACCTCGTCGCTGCGAAGCCGGCTTCTCTCCCACTCGCCCCCCACCATAGCGGCCAGAGCCGCCTCGATCGCGGCGGCCACCCGGGGGAAGGAAACCGGCGTCTCGAGGACCTCCTGGAGGGTGATTCCCTCCTGGTCGGCGACGTCCTCTGGACCCCGCTCATCCGCCGCCAACGACGGCAGGCGGATCGAGGGCTCACCCAGCAGGAGGGACCCGTGCTGGAGGAGGGTGTCTCCCATACGGACCTGGGCGCTTCCCACCAGCTTCCGCCCCCCCACCTCCACCTCGCCAGTGGCGGGCTCCCGGAAGCAGGCCCCGGCATCGACTGAGGGAGTCCGCCCCCGGGCCCGAGCCAGACCGGCTCCATCCACTCCCAGCGACCGGAGGGCGCTCACGAGAGCCTCGTTCACCAGGCTGTAGACCTCCCGAAGGCCGCCGGGGGTCCGGAGCGGAAGGACCAGGGAATAGGTGAGCTCCCGATCGTGGAGCACCTCCCGCCCACCGGTGGCACGGCGTACGACCTCGGCTCCCAGGGGCTCGAAGGCTTCGGGATCGTAGAGCCCCCGCACCGCCTGGTTGCGCCCGAAGGAGAGCGACGGGCGGGCCCACCTGTAGATCCGGAGCGTCCCCTCGTCGGGATCCCGGCATCGGGCCATCGCCTCATCCACGGCCATGTTCCAGGCCGCGCCGGCGGGTCCGTGCCGAAGAATCCTCCAGCGTCGGGGAAAGGGGACCCCCCTTCTTCCGCTCACGGTCGCCCCGTCGCCATGACCGACGCGCACCCGGCTCCCCAATCCGTCCGCCGGGACTCAGCGGCGGCAACGGGGATCCCCGTCTCCAACGTCACTCCAGCTCCAGCTCCGACCCGGGCGCCATGACGTGTAGCCGAGCCCGGTTCCCCACCTTCCTCCGAAACTCCTGTGTGTCCTGCTCGATGAGAGGAAAGGTGTCGTAGTGCATGGGCACCACGATCCGGGGGTTGATGAACTCGAGCGCCCGAACCGCGTCATCGGGTCCCATTGTGAAGTTGTCGCCGATGGGGAGGAGCGCCACGTCGACCATCCCGTCGAGGAGCCGCATGTCGTGGAGGAGGGCCGTGTCTCCTGCGTGATAGAGTCGGGTCCCGTCCACATGGAAGAGAAACCCGGCGGGTACGGTGGTCCAGCGGCCCGACTCATCTCCATGGACCTGACCCCCGTGGAGCGCCGCCGTCATCTTGACCCGTCCGAAGGGGAAGTCGAACCCACCTCCGATGTGCATCGGGTGGACGTTCTCGATCCCCTCCTCCTCCGCGAACATGGCAATCTCGAAGGTGGAGACCAGGGTGGCGCCGGTGGCCCGAGCCAGGGGCAGGGCGTCGGCGAAGTGATCCGAATGGCCATGGGTGCAGAAGATGTAGTCCACCTCTCCCAGGTCGTCGACGGTGAGGTCCGTGTGCGGGTTCTCCTCGAACCAGGGATCTATGACGATCCTGGTTCCGTCGCTGGTGACCAGCGAGAAGGTGGAGTGGCCGTGGAAGGTCAACTTCGCCATGGGTACTCCTTGTCTCAGTGTCAGTGTGCCGGGGGGTCGGGGCCCCCCCGTGGAGGGGGAGGGCGGCCCGGAGCCCTCGGCGTGAAGGGTGAAGGGTTCAGCTCCCCACTTCGGCGTAGGCGTCCATGGGGGGACAGGCGCAGACCAGATTGCGGTCGCCGTAGGCGTTGTCCACCCGTCGCACGGTGGGCCAGAACTTGTGCTCCCGAGTCCACGGCGCCGGGAAGGCGGCCTGTTCCCGCGTATACGCGTGCTCCCACTCGGTGGCGGTCACCGAGGCCGCCGTGTGGGGGGCGTTGCGAAGCGGATTGTCCTCGGTATCCATGACCCCCATCTCGATCTGCTGGATCTCGGCGCGGATCGAGACGAGGGCATCACAGAACCGGTCCAGCTCCGAGCGGGTCTCGGACTCCGTAGGCTCGACCATGATGGTTCCCGGGACGGGCCAGGACATCGTGGGGGCGTGGAACCCATAGTCCATGAGCCGCTTGGCGACGTCCTCCTCGGTGATCCCCGACGATTTCCGGAAGGGACGCAGATCCAGGATGAACTCATGGGCCACGCGGCCGTTCCTTCCCCGAAAGAGCACGTCGAAGTGTTCGGACAGGCGCTTCGCCATGTAGTTGGCGTTGAGGATGGCCACCTCGGTGGACCTGCGCAGTCCAGGTCGACCCAGGAGCGCCATGTAGGCCCAGGAGATGAGGAGGATGGAGGCGCTCCCCCAGGGCGCCGCGGAGATGGGCCCGATGGCCTCCTCGCCACCCACCGCCACGACCGGGTGGCCCGGGAGGAAGGGCCGAAGGTGCTCCGCCGCGCAGATGGGGCCCATTCCCGGGCCTCCGCCTCCATGGGGGATGGCGAAGGTCTTGTGCAGGCTGATGTGGCAGACGTCGGCGCCGTATTCCCCGGGCCGGCAGAGCCCCACCTGGGCGTTCAGGTTGGCCCCGTCCAGATAGACCTGCCCGCCCCGATCGTGGATCACCTGGCAGACCTCGCGGACGTGCTCCTCGAAGACCCCATGGGTGGAGGGATAGGTGATCATGAGGGCGGCGAGTTCGTCCGCATGCTTCTCGGCCTTGGCCTCCAGATCGGCCAGATCGATGTTCCCGTCCTCATCGCACTTCACCACCACCACCTTCATCCCCGCCATCACCGCCGACGCTGGATTCGTGCCGTGGGCCGAAGAGGGGATGAGGCAGACCTTCCGGTGGGCGTCGCCTCGAGCCCGGTGATAGGCTCGGATCACGAGCAGCCCGGCATACTCCCCCTGGGCTCCCGAGTTGGGCTGCAGGGAGACGGCGGGCAGGCCCGTGATTCCAGCCAGCCAGCGCTCCAGGTCGTCGGTGATGGTCCGGTATCCCCGGGCCTGCTCCACAGGTGCGAAGGGATGGACCCGGGAGAACGCGGACCAGCTCAGCGCCATCATCTGGGCCGTGGCGTTCAGCTTCATGGTGCACGAACCCAGGGGGATCATGCTGGTGGTCAGCGAGAGGTCCCGGGACTCCAGGCGATTCATGTACCTGAGCATCTCGGTCTCGGAGTGGTACCGGTTGAAGACCGGGTGCTCCATGAAGGGGGAGCTTCGGGCCAGCTCCGGGGCGAAGGCGAAGGTGTCGTCGAGACCGTCCACCAGCCGTCCGACCTCCGGGGATTCCCGACCCTCCGGAGTGAAGGTGGCGAGGATGGTCCCCAACTCCTCGGCGCCCACCGCCTCGTCCATGGCGATCCCCACCGTTCCGTCGCCGAAGTCCCTGAGATTGATCCTGGCCTTCCGGGACCGCTCCAGCACCCGGTCCGCGGTGAGCCCCGACGGCCGCACCCGGAGGGTGTCGAAGTACTGACGGACCACCAGCTCGTGCCCCAGCTCCTCCAGTCCGGTGGCGAGGGTCCGGGCCAGGTCGTGGACTCGCCGGGCGATGGCCCGAATCCCCTCGGGCCCATGATAGACCGCGTACATCGAGGCCATGACGGCCAGGAGGACCTGGGCGGTGCAGATGTTGGAGGTGGCCCGCTCCCGGCGAATGTGCTGCTCCCGGGTCTGGAGGGCCATACGAAGGGCCGGATCTCCATCCGCATCCACCGAAACCCCGATGATCCGTCCCGGCATCCGGCGCTTGAACTCCTCCCGGGCCGACATGAAGGCGGCGTGGGGCCCCCCGTAGCCCAGCGGCACACCGAAGCGCTGACTGTTGCCCACCACCACGTCGGCCCCCATCTCCCCGGGAGGGGTGAGGAGCGCCAGAGAGAGAAGGTCGGCCACCACCGCCACCCGAGGTCCGGCCTCCCGCATCGAGGAGATGACCTCTCGCAGGTCCCGGACTGTGCCGTCGCTGGTGGGGTACGCCAGCAGAACTCCGAAGACCTCGTCGTCGATCTCCGCCTCCATGGGGTTCACGACGCGGACCGTCACCCCCAGGGGTTCTGCCCGGGTCCGAACCACCTCGATCGTCTGAGGATGGCACCCCTCGTCCACCAGAAACACGTCGCCACGGCCCCGAACGGTGTCCAGGAAGAGCCCCATGGCCTCTGCGGCCGCCGTACCCTCGTCCAGGAGGGAGGCGTTGGCGATCTCGAGCCCGGTCAGGTCGATGACGGCGGTCTGAAAGTTCAGGAGCGCCTCGAGACGACCCTGGGAGATCTCGGCCTGATACGGCGTATACTGGGTGTACCAGCCGGGGTTCTCCAGGATGTTCCGGAGGATGACCGGGGGCACCACGGTGTCGTGGTACCCCATGCCCAGGTAGGAGCGGAACGGCTCGTTTTCAGCCGCCACCTCCCGGAGTCGCGCCAGCAGACGGCGTTCGGAGAGGGGCTCGTCGGGAAGGCCGGGAAGCTCGTCGGAACGAATCCCGGCTGGAACGGCGTCGCGGATCAACTCGTCGAGGGTCTCGTAACCCAGGGTCTCCAGCATCTGGCTGACCTGAGCTTCATCGGGCCCCAGGTGTCGATCCGCGAAACGGTCGGTGCGATCTATGCGCTTCATCAGAAGACGTGTCCTTCCAAACAGTGTGGTCCTGTCGGAGGCAGCCCGGATACGCCCGGTTCCTCCCTCGAAAGCCGAATCGCCGGACACCCCCTGAGGGAACGCCCGGCGATCTTACACCCCTATCGCCTCCCCCAGGTCTTCGTGGGGCAGATCCGCCGTCTCAGTCGCCGCCGCTGGGGCAGGCGAACTCGCCGGGGGGGGTGGGGGAGCCCGGTTCCCTGCGGAACGCCGGGTCAATCCTCCCCGATCAGCTTGCTGTACCCCTGGTCGTCCAGAAGGTCCTCCAGCTCCGACTCGTCCGTGATGCGGAGGCGAACCATCCAACCCTCGCCGTAGGGATCGGAGTTGACCAGCGCCGGATCCTCGTCGAGGGCGCTGTTCACCCCTTCCACCTCTCCGGACACGGGCGCGTAGAGATCACTGACGGCCTTCACGGCCTCGATGGTCCCGAACACGTCGCCGCGGCTGAAGGAGTCACCGGCGGAAGGCAGCTCCAGGAAGACCACGTCGCCGAGCTCTCCCTGGGCATAGTCGGTGATGCCCACGAGGAACACCCCGTCCTCATCGGTGGACTTCAGGTATTCGTGCTCCTCGGTGTAGAACAGGCCCGTGGGGATCTCTGACATGGTTCCTCCGGTGATGGGTAGGGGGAAGGGGCGAGTATGGACGACCTCCCGATTCCACGCCCTGGGAATAGAGATTTTCCGGGAGGGGCCGTCAAGTCGGTCTGCAGTGGAGCTCCCGCCCCGGGTGGATTTCACGGAGGAGATTGACCAGATTGAGAGGCTGTCCTTTGTCCCCCTTCCTCCTCTTCGACGACCGTGTCGTCAGGAGCTGGAATCGAACCTGAGCGACGAGGTGTCCCCGATGTCCACCGTTCTCTCTGACGAAGCCCGCCCCGCCCTGACCCAACTCTCCGAAGAAGAGGAGATGTTCCGGGAAGCGGTCCGGGACTTCGCCGAATCCGAAGTCGCGCCGCGGGTAGCCCGTATGGACGAGGCCCAGAAGATGGACGAGGACCTCATTCCGCAGCTCTTCGAGCTGGGTCTCATGGGAATCGAGATCCCCGAGCGGTTCGGAGGGGCAGGCAGTTCCTTCTTCACCTCGGTGCTGGTGGTGGAGGAGCTCTCGCGGATCGATCCCTCGGTTGCCGTTCTCGTGGACGTCCAGAACACTCTGGTCATCAACGCCCTGAACCGCTGGGGATCCGCCGAGCAGAGGGAGCGCTACTTCCCCGCTCTCGCACGGGATACCGTGGGGGCCTACGCCCTTTCCGAGGCGGGATCGGGCTCCGATGCCTTCGCCCTCACCTGCCGTGCCCGGCAGGAGGGTGAGGAATGGGTCCTGGATGGTCAGAAGCTCTGGATCACCAACGGCGCAGAAGCCGACCTCTTCATCGTCTTCGCCACCGTGGACCCCGAGGCAGGGTACAAGGGGATCACCGCCTTCTTGGTTGAACGTGACTTCGACGGCTTCACGGTCGGCAAGAAGGAGGACAAGCTGGGGATTCGAGCCTCCTCCACCACCGAGCTCATCCTGGACGGGTGCAGGGTTCCCGAGTCCCACGTTCTCGGCGAGGTGGGCAAGGGTTACAAGGTCGCCATCGAGACCCTGAACGAGGGCCGCATCGGCATCGGGGCCCAGATGGTGGGACTGGCCCAGGGGGCGCTGGATCACACCCTGCGCTACGTGAAGGAGCGTGAGCAGTTCGGACGCCCCATCGGTCAGTTCCAGGGGGTACAGTTCCAACTCGCGGAGATGGCCACGGACATCGAGGCGGCGCGCCTCCTGGTGTACAACGCCGCTCGTCTCAAGGACGCCGGCAAGGAGTTCCTGGTCCCCGCGGCCATGGCCAAGCTTCACTCCTCGCGCATTGCCCAGACGGTCGCCTCCACCTGCATCGACCTTCATGGGGGGTACGGGTTCACCCGGGAGTATCCCGTGGAGAAGCTGTACCGGGATGCCAAGATCGGTACGATCTACGAAGGCACGACGAACATGCAGCTTCAGACCATCGCCAAGCTGATGCTCAGGTGATGCCCCCCTCCAGCACGGGAGCGAAGAACGGTGATCGGCGGATTCGGAGTCGGTGAGCTCCTCGTAATTGTACTTCTTCTCGTTCTGCTTTTCGGATCCAGACGGATCCCCGAGATCGCCCGCGGGTTGGGCAAGGGGATCAAGAACTTCAAGACCGACATCAAGGATCCGGATCAGTTGACGGGTGGAGAAGACAACCGGAGCAAGGAGACCAACGAAGAGCGTTGACGGCGGGAGCACCTCCGCCGGAGCAGGGGAAGGTCCGCCCCGGCTCCGGCTCACGATCCTGTTCCTCACGGTCTTCGTGGACCTGGTGGGCTTCGGGATCGTCCTCCCCCTCCTACCGTTCTACGCCGATCGGTTCGGCGCCAGCGGGACCCAGATCGGGGTTCTGGTCTTCTCCTATTCCGCGGCCCAACTCCTCCTGGCTCCGATCTGGGGCCGACTTTCGGATCGATACGGTCGGCGTCCCATCCTCATCATCGGACTCCTGGGATCGGCGGTCTCCTACGTCGTCTTCGCCTACGCGGGGTCGATCCTGGCCCTCCTGCTGTCCCGGATCATGGCCGGGGTGGGTGGTGCGAACATCCCGGTGGCCCAGGCCTACATCGCGGACATCACTCCCCCGGAGAAGCGGGCCGGAGGGATGGGCCTCATCGGGGCCGCCTTCGGTCTCGGTTTCATCTTCGGACCCGCCATCGGGGGTCTCCTGGCCCCCATCGCGCCGGAGGCACCGGGTCTGGCCGCCGCCGGTCTCTGTGCGGTAAACGCGATCCTGGCCGTGTTCTTCCTCCCCGAGTCCCTTTCCAGGGGGGAGCGGGACCGTCGGGCTCTCCTTCGCAGCGCCCGGGAAGGTGGACCGTCGCGGTGGGAGGAGATCGGGCTGGTACTGCGCAATCCCGTATTCTTCCAGATCCTGGTCCTCTCCTTTCTCTTCACGGCGGCCTTTGCATCGATGCACCCCGTCTTCCCCCTCTTCGCCGACGGCCGGCTGGGAATCGGTGAGCGGGGTGTCGGATGGCTGTTCGCCTTCATGGGTACGATCTCGGCAATCATGCAGGGAGGAGTCGTTCGTGTCCTCGCACCTCGGATCGGCGAGCGGGGACTGGTGCGCCTCTGCGCCCTTCCCTTCGCGGCCGGTCTTCTGCTCATTGGCCTTTCCGAGAGCCTCCCCATGCTCCTGGGAGCCCTCTTTCTCCTGGCCGTAGGGTTCGGGGGCACGTTGCCGTCACTGGTGAGCCTCCTTTCCAGGGCCTCTCCGGATGAGCTTCAGGGGGGCTCTCTGGGGATCGGACAGAGCGTGAGCGCCTCGGCCCGGATCGCCGGTCCCCTGATGGGAGGGATCATGTGGGATCTGGCCGGTCCCACCAGCCCCTTCATCGCAGGAAGCCTGCTGGCGGCCATAGGGGTCCTCTGGCTCTTCCTGGCAGACCCGGCGGGTGAGGTCGATGCGCTGCCCGATCCACCCTCGACGCCGAAGACCCCGAAGCCGGAACCCTTCGCCGGGGACTGAGCTGCCGTCTCCTTCCGGTCCTCCGTCGCCGTTTTCGCCCATTCCACCATCCCGTCGTCATGCCAGACTCCCTACTTTCCAACGTGGTCGTCGTGCTGGACGAGCCCCAGAACCTGGTGAACATCGCCGGCGTCATCCGGTCCATGAAGAATATGGGCCTGGCTCGGCTGCGGGTCGTGAACCCGACCGAGTGGGACACATGGCGGATCACCGGGATCGCCCACCGGAGTGAGGACGTGGTGGAGGCGACCGAGCACTTCGAGCGGTTGGAAGACGCCCTTGCCGACTGCATCCTGGTGATCGGAACGTCCGCGCGGCCTCGCACGGCACCACGAAACTACGGCTGGGCGAGGCAGTGGGCGCCCCAAATTCTCGAGGGAGCGCGAGCGGGTCCGGTGGCACTGGTCTTCGGCCGGGAGGACCGGGGGCTGTCCAACGAGGCCCTCGACCGATGCGACGGGGTGGCCATGATCCCCACCGATCCGGAGTACTCCAGCCTCAACCTCGCCCAGGCCTGCCTGGTGCTCGCATACGAGCTCTTTCTGGCGGCGGACGCCTCCGAGGGCGACCTTCCCAGGGGAAAGCGGTACACCGGGTCGGCGACCCGCGACGAGATGGAGCAGATGTTCCAGGCCCTGGAGGGTGGACTGGCCCGGATCGACTTCTTCAACGCCCGTTCCCCCGAGAGTGTGATGCGGATCTTCCGCACTCTCCTCTCGAGAGCGGAGCCGGAGCGACAGGAAGCGGGACTCGTCGCGGCCCTGGGGTTCGAGATCCAGAACTACCTGGACCGCCACCTCCCGAAGGGTGGATCCAGTGACAGGCCAGGCGACAAGCCCCCCGATGGGGTTCCCGGGGATACCGAAGCGACATGAGAGTGGACGCACGGGCAGCAGCGCCTCCCTCCGTTTCGGAGGGGACGGGTCAGGGCGTATTTCTTGCAGCACGAGCAGATCTGTCCTATTTCTCGGCACCTTCACGCACTCTCAGGGAGTAAGATCAGCTCTGATGGACTCCGACACCACCTCCAACAGCCCGGACCCCATGGCCGGCCGGTATGGAGCCATCCTTCGCATCGGCGAAGCGCTGGCCTCGTCCGACGGAGGTGAAGAGGGGCTTTACGCACTCCTCCACCGGGAGTTGTCGTCGGTCCTGGCACTCGAAATCCTTCAGGTCTCGGACTGGCCGCCGGACTCCCCCGTGGCCACCCTGGTGTATCGGGTCGACCCCACCGGCGCCACGAGCCCGAGGCTGAAGTGCGCCGTGGAGGAGAACCCGGTACTACGCACGGGGCGCGGGGTCCTCATGGCCGACGCGGGTTCTGGAGCAGATCCGGAGCCTGCGGGATGGGGAACGGACCAGGCTCCCGACTCAGTCATCTCGGTGCCTCTGCGGAGCCGGGGAAGGATCCTTGGGAGTCTGGCGGTGGGACGGCTCGGGGGTGTCGCCTTCACCCCCGGAGAGCTGGGACTCGTACAGGGGGTTGCCGATATCGTCGCCCCGGCGTTGGAGAACATCCGTCACGAGAGGGAGCTGGCCCAGACACGACGGGAGGCGATCCGGATCGAGGAGATCAGCCGGGCCCTTGCCTCGTCTCTGGACACCGAGCTGGTCCTGACCCGGGTCGTGCAGGCGGCCCTCGATCTCCTTCGGGGAGACGGCGTCGTGGTCTGGCTACAGGATGTAGACGTCGTTCGAGTGGCGGCGGCCCGGGGAACCTCGGCTCCCCACGTGGGCACCGAGATTCCAGTGGACTCGGGATTGGTTCGTCGAGTCCTCGAAGCTGGGGGCCCCCTCGTCCTCGACGCCGCGCCTTCGGC
Organism: Gemmatimonadota bacterium; assembly: GCA_007121555.1. Taxonomy (GTDB): domain Bacteria; phylum Gemmatimonadota; class Gemmatimonadetes; order Longimicrobiales; family Gaopeijiaceae; genus PWLA01. Next base: position 15,128 of record SKKH01000024.1, read on the forward strand.
TCAGGACTCCGCGCCGCCCCTGGCCTGCGTGGCCCCTGGGGCCCGGGCGTTGGTGGTTCCCCTGCAAGGGGGCGACCAGGTGATCGGGGCGCTCTCGGTCACCGGAGCCGCAGGCCGGGAATTCGGAGCAGGGGATGCGCGGCTGCTCGAACGTCTGGCCGGCCACGCCGCCGTGGCCATGGAGAACGCCCGGCTTCACTCGGCTCTGCACACCCTCTCCCTCACGGACCCGTTGACGCGTCTTCCCAACCGGCGACAGCTGGACGTCCACCTCTCCCGGGAATTCGCGGCGGCCCAGCGGGGCCGGGCACTTTCCTTGGTGCTCTTCGACGTGGACAACTTCAAGGAGTACAACGACTCCGCTGGTCACGTCGCCGGCGACCGGGCGCTGGAGACCGTGGCTCGAATCATGGCCGACGAGACCCGGGCCATGAACCTCGTGGCTCGCTACGGTGGAGACGAGTTCCTGGCGGTCCTTTCGGACACGGATCTGGATGGGGCCGAACGCCATGCCGACCGAATCCACCGCCGCGTTCTCGCAGACCCCTTTCTCAGCGATGCGGGTCTTACCCTCAGCTCCGGGACCGCGACCTTCGATGAAAAGATGGACCGGGTCGAAGACCTGATCCGGGCGGCCGACCGGGACATGTATCGGGCCAAGAACGAGAGCCGGGAGGGCGAGTGAGCTCCCCCGTTCCCGGGGGTGAACATACCGCGGCACTGCTAGAGTTCGCCGTCGAGCTGGCCAGGGCCGCCGGCGAAGTCACCCTCCGCGCCTTTGGAGGCCGGATCGCAGGGGTCGCAAAGGGCGACGGCACCCCCGTCACAGATACCGACCAGGCGGTCGAACGGCTCCTCAGGGCGCGGATCAGGGACCGCTTCCCCGACCACGCAATCCTTGGCGAGGAGTTCGGTGTTGACGCTGGCCATCCGACCGGAAGGCCACAGGTCCGCTGGATCCTGGATCCCATTGACGGCACCCGCTCGTTCATGGCTGGAGTGCCCCTCTACGGCGTCCTGGTTGGACTTGAATGGGGCGGAACGCCACTGCTCGGGGTCGCCCACTTCCCTGCCCTGAGCCAGACCGTGTCGGCCGCTCGCGAGCAGGGGTGTTACCTGGACGGAACCCGAACGGGGGTCAGCTCGGTGAGCCGACTCGCGGATGCGGTCGCGCTGAACTCGGACCCTGGGCTGGTGGCCAGGAGCCCGGTCGGTGCCGGGTGGACTACGCTGTCAGAAAAGGTGGCCTACACCCGCAGCTGGGGCGACGCCTACGGCCACACGCTGGTGGCGACGGGGCGAGCCGAGATCATGCTCGACCCTGAGGACCTGAAGCCATGGGACGCGGCGCCCCTCCTGCCCATTCTCACCGAGGCCGGCGGTCGCTTCACCTCTCTCGACGGGCGCGCCACCATCCATGGGGGCTCCGGGCTCTCGACGAACGGGCTCCTTCACGACGACACGCTGGCCACACTGACGGGTCCTCCGACCCCGACCCCCTGATCAGACCCGGGCGGCGGCCTCTTCGGGAGGGAGCTCGGCCTCCAGCGACTCCGGCTCCTGGGGCGGCTGCCAGATCTGGATCACCGGGAAGGTGGTGAGGAACCAGCGTGTAGTCCCGATGAAGAGTCCCAGGAATCCCAGGGCGATGAGGGGCTCCCACAGGGTCAGGGTGGGGGTGCCTGCCTCATGCAGGGTCGGCGCCACCAGGATGAATCGCTCCAGCCAGAGACCCGCCAGGGCAAGCAGGGCCACGCTTCCGATCCACCCCGGGATCATCTTGGGGTTTCGACCGATGAGGGCGACGAAGGGGATGAAGAAGCACAGGGTGATCATGACCAGCGACAGGCCACCCCAATCTGCCCCGGAGCGATCGATGACCCAGACCTGCTCCCAGGGCAGCTTTCCGTACCAGATCACGATGTACTGGGAGAAGACCAGGTAGGCCCAGAAGATGGAAAATCCAAAGGCCAGCTTCCCCAGGTCGTGGAGCTGCTGAGGTCCGATGTGCTCATCGAAGTAGGGGGCCTTTCGCTTGAGGAGCACGGCGCCCACGACGGTGAGCAGGATCCCGCCCCAGAACGCCCCCATGAAGTACCAGGCCGGGAAGAGCATGGAGAACCAGTGGGACTCCAGAGACATGGCCCAGTCGATGGCCACGATGCTCATCACCAGGGCGAACACCAGCGCCAGCGCCGGCGCCATGACCTTCATCCTGGCCCAGCTTCGGGCCACCTCCTCGTCCTGACCCCTCCACCCGCTGGCCAGGCGTTGGCGCCAACGGGCCCTCCCGGCGTCGTCTTCGGCATCGCCGTCCCGCACCGAGCCCAGGTCCGGGCGGAGGGCGAAGTAGATGAACATCAGGCTCAGCCCGAAGAGGATGGTGAGCCCCACCACATTCCTGGCAACCAGGAACGGAATGTTCAGGTAGGCTTCCTTGAGCTGCACGATCGGGTCGTAGGCCATCTGCTCGATCCACGGGAAGTAGTTTTCCCGGAGGCCGATGAGCATGGGAATGACCAGGATGAACGCCACCGGAAGAAAGGCACCGAAGGCGAGGGAGATCCGCCGGACCGACCAGTTCCACCTGGCCTTCGTGATGGTGGTGGCCACCCCCACCATGATGGCTCCCTGGGCCACGCTGGCGAAGAAGAGCCAGTTCGACACATAGGCCTGCCAGGCCCGATCGGGGTCCGAGGTGAGCAGGAAGGCGAAGGCGCCGAATCCCACCAGGGTCAGGGCCCCGAGGACCAGGCTCGTAGCCGGGTTCCTGGGAAGATATCGGGCCTCGATTTCCGAGGGGACATGGATGTCATGCATCGCGGCTTTCCCTCAGTTCTCCGAAGATTCGGAATCGGCTCCCAGGTCTTCCTGGCCGGGAAGTAGTCCCTGGAGCTGCCGTACGTAGTTGACCACATGCCAACGGTCATAGTGGGTGAGTTGGTGCCCGTAGGCGGGCATTCCGCCCCGCCCCACACGGATGATGGAGTAGATGTAGCCATCGGTCCGGTCCAGCGCCTCACCCTCGACGATGCTGAAAGAGGGAACCCCGTATGCAGTCACCGACCCCCCCCCGCCACCCGCATCGCCGTGGCAGGGCACACAGGCCCGGATGTAGAGTTCCTCTCCCCGCACCAGCGACGCGTCATCCGGGCTCACCGGGTTCTCCAGATCCACCACTTCCGGCGCGGATTGGAGGACCATGAACGGGGTGACGGGGGGAGGTGGCGCCTCGCCCGCTGGCTCGCCCAGGTTCACGGTGCCCTGACCGGCCGGAAAGTTCCCGGACGCGAAGGGCACCGAGCCCTCCGGCGCGGGCTGAGGGTTCTCGTAGGGATTGAAGGAGGGCTGCTCCCGCATGCTGCGCCCGAAGATGGAGACCAGCAGGTCGTCCATGGGCGTGCACCCGGCGGTGAGGGCCACCAACAATCCGGCGAGCCAGAGTCTGACACGCACCGTACGTCTCCTTGGTTCAACCATGAGACCTTCCCTGGGGATCGTCCTCCATCCGGGACGGTCCTGCTTCTTCGAGGATCCCCCGGACCACATCCATCTGATTCGGAGGCGCAGTCACGTACACGCCGAAGCGGCCCGAGCTGAACTCCGGATCATAGACCACATCCCCTTTCAGCGAGGGAACACGCATGTGCCAGAACACGCCGATCACCGTAGCCAGGGCACCGAAGAGGATCGTCATCTCGAAGGCCGGGATGACGTAGGCCGGGATCGCCACGATCGGCTTGCCCCCGGTCACGATGGGCCAGTCCATGCTGGTGAACACCGTGAACGCGAAGCCGGTGGCCGCCCCGGTCAATCCACCCACCAGGGTGAAGAGACGAACCGGGCTGGAGGTGTAGCCCAGAGCGTGCTCGATGTGATGCTCGGGGAAGGGTGCGAAGGCGGTGATCTCCTCAAAGCCCTGCTCACGGAGCTTCTTGATCGTGTCCACGGTGGCATCGAGGTAGTCATAGGACGCAAGCAGGCCCTTCCGGGACTCTCCTGCGGCCTTTGCGGCGTTGCTCATTGGGCCACCTCCTTCTTCTTCGGTCTCATGGGCGGGGGCAGCACCTCCTTGATCTCGGCGATGGCCACCGGGGGCAGGAGCCGGATGAACAGGAGCATCCAGAAGAAGAACCACCCGAAGGTCCCGATGACGATCCCCATCTCCGTGAGGCTCGGTCGGTACACGTTCCAGGCGAAGGGGATGAACTCGTGGGAGAGCGAGGTGACGATGATCACGAACCGCTCGAACCACATCCCGATGTTGATGAAGAGGCTGATCACGAAGAGGGCCGGAATGGAGTAGCGGACCCGCTTGAACCACAGCAGGATCGGAAGGATCCCGTTACAGGTCAGCATGATCCAGGTCGCCCACCAGTAGTGGCCGAAGGCCCGGTTCCAGAACACCCTCCGCTCCGGATCCTCGCCGGAGTACCACGCCATGAAGAACTCGGTCAGGTAGGCGTAGAAGACGATGATCCCCGTGACCAGGCAGAGCTTCGCCATGGCGTCGAAGTGTTTCGTCGTCAGGTACTTCTCCAGCCCGAACACCTTCCGGATGGGCACCAGGATCGTGATCACCATGGCCACCCCGGAGAAGATGGCTCCCGCCACGAAGTACGGAGCGAAGATCGTGGCGTGCCAGCCCGGCACGATGGACATGGCGAAGTCCCATGAAACCACCGAGTGGACCGAGAGGACCAGGGGGGTGGCCAGCGCCGCCAGGTAGAGGTAGGCCTTCCCGAAGTGGTGCCACTGCCGGTCCGTTCCTCGCCATCCGAACGACGTCAGCTTATACAGCTTCTGCCTCAGAGTCCCCTTCGGCGCCTGGTCCCGGGCGGCGGCAATGTCGGGGATCAGCCCCATCACGAAGAAGAGCGAGGAGACGGTGAAGTAGGTCGTGACGGCGAAGACATCCCAGACCAGGGGCGAGCTGAAGTTGGGCCACAGGAGCCGCTGGTTCGGATAGGGGAAGAGCCAATAGGCGTGCCACACCCGACCCAGATGGATCAGCGGATAGAGCCCGGCCGTCATGACTGCGAAGACCGTCATGGCCTCGGCGGCCCGGTAGATCGACTGTCGCCAGCGGGCTCGGAAGAGGAAGAGGATCGCCGAGATCAGGGTCCCCGAGTGGGCGATGCCGACCCAGAAGACGAAGGTGGTGATGTAGGCGCCCCACCCCACCGGGGTATTCAGCCCCGAGAGGCCGATCCCGTTGATGATCTGGTTGCCCCAGGAGAAGGCCAGGAGCCCGATCCCCGCAATGGACATCCCCAGAAGTACCCACCACCACTTCCCGGGGCGGTTGAGCATCAGGAGAACATCTTCATTGACCTCCCCATACGACCGAATATCGGGGTGGGTCGCCGCGCCTCTTTCTTGTTCTGTTGCCGTCGCCATTCGTTGCCTCTCGCCCCCGGTGGAGTTCGGTCTGGGGCTCCCTGGGGGATCAGACGTGGATGGAATCCACCGGGTGGAAGGTGACTTTCCGAAGATAGTTCACCGCCGGCTGCGTATTGATGAGCACGTCGAGCACGCGGTAGGTACGATCATTGTTCGACACCTGAGCCACCCTGGACTCGGGGTCTCGGATGTTCCCGAAGACGATGGCCTCGGCCGGACAGCTCTGCTGACAGGCCGGGATCACCTCGTCGGACCCCAGTTCACGGTTCTCCAGGGTGGCCTTGTTCTCTCCCTCCCGGATTCGCTGGACGCAGAAGGAGCACTTCTCCATCACGCCTTCGGTCCGCACCGTCACATCCGGGTTGTACTGCCAGTTCAGCGGCTCGGGAACCTCGGAGAACCGATGCCAGTTGAACACCCGAACCTTGTAAGGGCAGTTGTTTGCGCAGTATCTGGTTCCCACGCAGCGGTTGTAGACCTGACCGTTGAGCCCATCAGGGGTGTGATAGGCCGCGTAGACCGGGCAGACCGGCTCGCAGGGTGCGTTCCCGCAGTGCTGACAGAGCATGGGCACGAAGCGCACATCCACGGGCCCGGGGGCCGAGGCATCGATCTGCTCGTAGTAGCGATCCATCCGGATCCAGTGCAGGTCTCGTCCCATCATGACCTGGTCCTCGCCCACCGAGGCCACGTTGTTCTCGACCTGACAGGCTGTGACGCAGGCCGAGCAGCCCGTGCACTTGTCCAGATCGATGGCCATGGCCCAGCGGGGGTTCTCGGCCGGATCGTAGTCGCCGTAGCGCGCCCCCTCCAGCGGATAGTCCTCGGGTGCGCCGTCTCCCGGAACCGGCACGGGAATGAACCCGCCTCCGCCCTGCAACTCCTGCAGAGGATAGCCGGCCTCATGCTCGAGCGCGCCGGCCCGAAGCTGATCGATCTGAACGGCAGGGGCGATGGGTCGGTCGTACTGCTGGTCCGAACCCTCGATGGTCGCCATGCGGCGGCGGCGGCCGGTGGCCTCCACCTCGACCCGCACGTTCAGGTGGGTCAGGGCACCTGAGGGCTCCTCCACATTGGCCGGCAGGAGCCGCATGGGGTTCACCCCCTTCCCGTCGGCATACCGGCCGTAGTTCTCGTGGCCCGCGCCCATGGAAATGGCTACGGTATCGGCCCGGATTCCCGGATAGGGATAGACCGGAACCTCGACTTCGCCATGGGGAGAGCTCACCCGGACGATGTCGCCTCGCCGCAGTCCCATCTCCTGAGCCGTCTCCGGGTGGATCTCGATCCAGGAGTGCCAGGCCAGCTTGGTCACCGGATCGGGAAGCTCCTGGAGCCAGGGTTTGTTCGCTCCGCGCCCGTCGCCCAGCCGGGTCGAAGGGTAGACCACCAGAGTCAGGCCTTCGCCCTCGAGTTGGGGACGGTCGAAGGAGAGCGCGCGATCCGGAGCCTGGAGCGAGGGAGCTTCCACTACAGCCTCGTCCAGGTTCACGACGCCGGAGCGGAGCGCTTCGCGCCAGAACTGATCGAAGGTCCCCCCGGGGGAGCCTGCGTCGGCATGGCGTTCGCTCCACCGATTCCGGAGGTAGTCATGGAAGGTCTCGCCATCCGGTTCTCCCCCCAGACCTCGCGCGAGGGCCAGGAGGAGGTCACCGGCCGGCCGCGAGTCGAAGTGGGGCACTGGCGCCATGGCGGGCTGGCGGACGGACCAGAGGCCGGGGCGAGGGTTCGCGTCTCCCCAGGTCTCCAGCGAATGCCGGGCAGGGAGCACGAGGTCGCACAGGGCCGCGGTCTCGTCGATCTGCGACGTGATGGCGACCGAGAAATCCAACTGCCCGAGCGCCTCTCTGAAACCGGCCGCAGGAGGGAGGGAGTAGGCCGGGTTGGTTCCGTGAACGATGGCGGCCTGAATCTGTCCGCCCGCCATCCCGCTGATGGCCTCTGAGAGGCCACGGTAGGACGCGGATGCGGCCCCCCGATCCTCGACGCCGATCTGCAGCGTGGAACCCACGTTGCCGGCCACTGCGTTAAGGATCAGGACGGCCAGGTTGGTGGCCGTGGCGTTGGCGCCCTGCCCGGCCACCCCGGGACCCACCGCCAGCGAGGCGCTCGCACCGAAGGCCTGGGCCAGCTCTTCGATGGTCTCGGCGGGAATCCCCGCCTCCTGGGCGGCCGACTCGGGCGTGTAGGCCTGAAGCAGGTCGCCGTAGGGACCGGCAGACGCGCCGTCACGCACCAGGACGTTGGCCATGGCCAAAGCGACGACGGCCTCCGACCCCGGCTCGAGCGGCACCCACTCGTCGGCGTTCTGCCCGGTGAGCGAGAGTCGGGGAGACAGGAAGACGAAGCGAGCCTTGTCGTGCGCCTCGTCGACGCCGGACGCCCGGGCAAACCCCCTGGTGTATTCCACCGGGGAGAGCCAGGTCTCGAGAAAGTCAGCCCCGAAGGAGAGGATGAACTCCGCGTCGTCCAGCCGGAAGGTGGGGATCACATCGCGCCCGAAGGCCAACCGCGCCGCCTCCCGAAGAGGGGCCTCGGAGAGGGCTTCGTACTCGATCCGGGTGCCCCCGACGAGATCCACGACCTCATCCATGAGGGCGCTGAGGGTTGGGCCCTCCTTGCCGCTGATGAGGGCGGTGGAGCTCCCGGCCCCCTGGATGCCCTGAAGCAGCATGCCCTCGGCTTCATCCCAGCCGATGGATTCGAATCCGTTGGAGGTGCGCCGCATGGGACCGGTCACCCGATCCGGATTGTAGAGACCCTGCAGGGAGGCATGCCCCCTGGAGCAGAGCGCCCCACCTGAGACCGGGTGGTTGGGATTTCCCTCCACCTTGATGGCCCGGCCTTCCCGGGTCTTGACCCAGACCCCGCAGCCCGCCGAGCACTCACCGCAGACGCTGGAATACCAGGTCGCCACCCCGGGGGTGATGTCCTCAGGAGGCACCACGTAGGGAATCAGCTTCTCCACGTGGTCGGTGGAACAGCCCACCAGTCCCGCTCCGGCGCCCGTGACCCCCAGAACCTTCAGGAAGTCGCGCCGCTTGATCCCGTCGCTCATGAAATTCCCTCGATATCCGATGACAAGGGCCGATCGATCCCGCTCCCCGAGGGTCCGCGGGGTCGACTCAGGCGCTTGATGTACATCAGTAGTGACAGACCGTGCAGTCCCGGGATGCGTCCATCTCCAGGTGGCAATTCAGGCACCATCCCATGGTCAGCGGCTGCTCGACCCGTTGGATGACGTTGATCTCCTCACCTACCTGGCCGTGGCAATCCGCGCACTCCACTCCCCCTGCGATGTGACGCATGTGGGGGAAATACACGTGATCCGCCACCTTGTAGACCCGGCTCCAGGGGATGGCCTCCCGGTCTTCCCAGAACTGACGGAGGGTGGCGATGTCGCCCGCCTGGGCCTCCCCGTCCACGTACGCATGGCAGCCCATGCACGTGGCCAGCGGGGGGACGCCTGCGCTCCTCGAGCGTTCCACGGAGAAGTGGCAGTACTGGCAATCGATCTGGTTGACCGCCACATGGGGCTCGTGGGGAAAGTCGAAGGGCTGTTCCCGCTCCGGGACCTGAACGGGGGAGGGGTCGGTATCGTCAGCAGCATCGCTGCTTGCCTGTGCCTGCACGAAAGCCAGGGAGGCAAGGACGGCAAAGACTGCCGCCAGAGCGATCAAAACCTGCTTCTTCATATCCTTTTCGTCCTGGTCGGAATAAGGGCGGGGAAGAGCCCCCTGCCACAAACAAGGCCCGAAGTTAGGCGCCCTGGTGAATCTCTGTCAACGGCAGAAAGGCTGAATTCCTCGCTCGGAGAGACCACCCCTGCGCTCGAGCCGCTTCGGAGAACCCGGGGGGCGCTGCTAGGTTCCGGCCCCTTCCAGAAAGGTTCCATGCGAGCTCACGGAGGTGCACGGGAGTTGCCGCCCCGGACCTGCACTTGCCACATTTCCCTGGGAAGGCTGTCGAAGAAGTACAGGGACCACCGGGACGGGGTCTTGCGGTCCCGGTCGAGGCGGGTCGCTGAAAGCGATGCAGTGGCATCGGTGAAGCGGCTCAACGAAGATCCAGGGCCGCAACGCCCCTCCTCCCTTGGGGTTCTCCTGCGCAGTGTTCGGAGGTCTCCCGTGGGAAGCGTCACAGGCGCTGCGCGCAGCCACGACATCAGACGCTCGGTTGGGGCGGCAGGGGCCCGCCTCGGTCGTTGGGCCGCCTCGACGTAGCTTTCGCGCTATGCCTTCGGTGGGCCGCCTACGATTCGGGCCCCTGGCGCTCCCAACGGTGGCTCCTCTACTTCTTCAACAGCCTTTCAGGGGAACATCCACCTCACGGGTTCCCTTTTCACACTCTACCGGTGCGCAATGCCCCCTTCTTCGGCCTCCCCCGACCTCTCCCCTCCCTGGGGCCTGCTCGACCTGCCCGCGGGTGAGGTTCAGGCCATTCGATTGGGTCCGAGGGACTTCTGGATCGTGGCACGAGACGGGGAGATCTGGGTGGCCCCGGGTCCGGTGGCCACCCCAGCCGAGTCCGGAGCGACGACCACGACGGGGACACCCCAGGCGCCGGATCCCCCTCAAGGAACGGAGTGGACGCGCTGGGCCACCCCGGGAGGTGAGTCCCAGGTCGTGCTTCGCCCTGCGCTTCCCGAACGGACCCTGGTGATCCAGCCGGAACTCCCCTTCCGGCTGCTGCCGCGGGCCGAAGCCCGCGTGTTCGTCCGGGTGCCCCTGTCGGTCCGCGTCGAGCTTCCACCTCCGCCCGGTGGGGAAGGGTCGGGCGCCGGTCCACTCCTCACGCAGTTTCCCACCTTCGTGCTCTCCGACACCTGGTGGGGCGACGTGATGGACGGGGAGCTGGCCTACTGGGTTCCCACCACGGCTCGCAGGGTCCTTCGACCTGAGCTCCACCAGCCCCACCTGGCCGTGTGTCCTTTGAACCTCATGAACCGCAGCGGAACGGACCTGGGGGTCGAGAAGCTGGCCCTGCGCGTGGCCCACCTTTCCCTCTTCGACTGGGAGGGAGCGGGCCTCTGGGGAGATGAGACAAAGGTCACCTACCAGGGCAGCGCCGAGGGAAGCCAGATCGAGATGTCGGGACGAGCCCCGGCCGAGTCCCTGGGAGGACGCCTGGTCGTGGCGCCACGCGAGCCGCTGCAGCGCGGGATTCGCGCTCGGACCTTCGATCGTCTTCGCAGTCTCTCCTCCCCCGGGCTCCAGCCATGAGCGCCGTCGAGGCACTGGCATCCCTGGCTCAGGAGGCGCTCGGCCAGGAGGGAGAGGTCGTCATGAGTTTCTGGAGGAGGCTCGTGAGGGGCGAAGATCCCGGGGCCCTCTTTCGGGCCCTCCTCCTGGTCTTCGTGGGAGTCCCCGCTCTCCTGGCCGCCGCTCGTTGGCTCCGGGCCTGGGTGGGCAAGAAGTACTCCCCGCAGCAAGGCATGGTGGCCGCGAAGGTGCTCCTCTACCCCGGGCTCCTGCTCATCCTCATCTCGGTCCTCCATCAGCTCCAGTTCTCCCTGGCCCCTCTGCTGGGTGCGGCCGGGATCGTGGGGATCGCAGTGGGATTCGCATCCCAGACCTCGGTCTCCAACGTCATCTCCGGGTTCTTCCTGATCGCCGAGAAGCCCTTCGAGGTCGACGACGTGATCCAGGTGGGTGACACGGTGGGCCGGGTCCTCTCCATCGATACCCTTTCGGTGAAGCTCCGGACCTTCGACAACCGGTTCGTCCGGATTCCCAACGAGACCATCGTGAAGAGCCAGGTCACGACCATTACCCGGTTTCCCATCCGCCGACTGGACCTGAACATCGGAGTGGCCTACAAGGAGGACATCGGCCGAGTTCGAGCCCTCCTCCTCGAGGTGGCGCACCAGGACCCTCTGGCGCTGATGGAGCCGCAGCCGGTCGTTCTCTTCGACGCCTACGGGGATTCGGCGCTGGAGCTCCGGCTCACGGTCTGGGCCAAGAGGGAGAATTTCCTGACCCTGAAGAACTCGCTTCTGGAGTCCGTCAAGGCTCGATTCGACGAGGCGGGGATCGAGATCCCGTTCCCCCACCGCACCCTCTACTCGGGGGCCTCGTCCGATCCCTTTCCGGTTCGGGTGGTGACCCAACCTCCCACGGGCGATGCCGACTCGCCGGAATCCATCACTGAGGCTCCGGCCGATCCACCCCCGGATGAGTCCGAGCCGGGGGTTGGATCGAGTTGACCCGCCCTGTACCCTTTACTCATGAGTGATGACATGCCGTCCCCGACCGACATGCCCTCCCATGGGCAGCACCTGGCCACCGTGAGTCATGACGGACGGTTCTGGGACACCTATCTGGAGTTCGAGGA
>SKKH01000138.1 GCA_007121555.1 Gemmatimonadota bacterium
AGCGTGGCCCCGCCCATCTGGGACCTGTCTCCGTCTCCCTGACGAACCCCGCCTCCCAGGTGGTTCGCTCCCCGGCGGGGGTGGTATCGAGTGGGTCGGTTCTGGCCTCCCAGGTGGGGGCTTCGGTCCTGGCCGAGGGAGGGGGCGCGGTGGATGCCGCCATCGCCACCTCCTTCGCCCTACTTGTCGCCGAGCCCACCATGTCGGGTATGGGGGGCCGGGTAAGCATCCTGGTCCGGACGTCCGACGGCCGAGTCCGCGGGATCGACGGCCTGAACCAGGTACCGTCCACCTTCAGGGAAGGAGGGGCCGAGGGCTACGAACGGGCTGCGATTCCCGGCCATCCCGCTGCCATGGGCCTCTTGCTGGAGGAGCTTGGGAGCTGGGAGCTCCACCAGCTTCTGGAGCCGGCCATCGCGCTGGCGGAGGGGGGAGTGCCTCTCACCGCCGGGGAGGCCCGGCGGTTGAACGACGCCGCCGAGGAGCTGGGACGCCATCCCGGGGCGGCCGACCTTCTGGCCCCGGGCGATGCAGGTTGGCGGGTGGGGGACCGGTTCCACCAGCCCACCGCCGCCCGAACGCTCCGAGCCATCGCCGAGGAGGGCGTGGGAGTCGTCTACGAGGGATGGGTCGCCGACTCCATCGCCGTCGACATGGAGCGAAACGGAGGGTTCATCACCCGGGACGAGTTGCGACGATACCGGGCGCTGGAGGCCCTTCCGGTGGAAGGTCGCTACCGGGACCATGCCATTCTCTCCAATTTTCGACCCTCGTCGGGACACACGGTGATCCAGGCGCTCCAGACCATGGAGCTGCTGGAAGAGGAGGGCGACGGGGAGTTGCGCGGATCCGCCCTCCTTGCCGAGGCGCTCCGTCACGCCCTCGACGACCGCCACCTCGAGCTGGGATCGGAGGAGGAGAGCGCCGTGACGCTCACCTCCCCGGCTCACGCCCGGGAGCGGGCGGCATCCATCGAGCTGGGTCTTGATCGTTCGGCGTCGGTGGGGTCCGTTCCATCAGGCGGCCCGTACGGGTCCCCTGCCTGGTCGGCCGCGGGAGGATTCCCTCCTTCGACATGGGCGGGCGGAGCCGGGTCGCAGATCGCTGCGCCGGAGGGCGTCCTCTTCGAGTCCCCCGGCGACCGGGAGTCCACCTCCCACTTCTCGGTGGTGGATGGCGAGGGCACCGTGGTACTGGTGACCCAGTCTCTCGGGCCCTCCATGGGCACCAGGGTGATCTCTCCCGGAGTGGGCTTCCCCTACGCCACCCGCCTGGGAGATGAGCCGGGGTCTCGACCCACCTCGGCCATCTCGCCCACCCTGGTCCTGGATCCCGGAGGGGAATTTCTCCTCGCCCTCGGGGGGGCGGGGGACGACCGGATCATCTCGGCGGTGACCCAGGTGATCCATCGCGTCGTGGGCCAGGGGATGGAGCTTCCCGAGGCCGTAGGGGCACGCCGGGTCCATCCGGTCGGAGACCGTGAACTTCGCGTGGAGGCCGGGCCGGTAGGCTTCTGGACCCCCGAGGAGGTCGAGGTCTTCTCCTCCACCGGACGGGAGGTGGTGCCCACCCCGTCGAATTACTTCGGGCGGATCCATGGGGTGGGTCGGGACGGGACGGGGTTCGTGGGGGTGGCCGAGGCCCGTTGGGACGGAAGCGCGGTGGCGCCCCTTCGCTGATCGGCCTCACCAAACTAGGGCGAGGTCGGGCTCCGGGCAGCGGAGAGTGGCCGGGGCGGGACCGTTTCAGGTGGGGGGGTTTGTCGAAACGCTCGGGAGGCGGTAAAGTCGACTCTATCATATTCGGCCCGCAACGTGACCGAGTCCCCCCTCCGGAGTGAGGCCACAGGGATCCGGCGCATCCCGCACCCCGCGATTCAGGAAGGTCCTCCATGAAGCGTTCCGCAGCCCTGTCCATCCTGTTCCTGGCGACGTTGGGTCTCTGGGGATTCTCGACTCCAGTCGCCGCTCTCTCCCCGGCCTCCTCCCTGAACGGAATCGACGCGGCTGAGCCCCACAACGAGTTCTGGGCCAACCTGCAGGCCCTCTGCGAATCGGCCGCTGAGGGAGAACTCCTCCAGAGCCCGGACGACCAGATCGATCCCGATGCACGGCTGGTGGTCCATTTCTGGGAGTGTGGGGACGAGGAGCTTCGCTTCCCCCTTCATGTGGACGAGAATCGCTCCCGGACCTGGGTGATCATCCATCGGGGGGACCACCTGGAGTTGCGCCACGACCACCGGAATCCCGACGGCTCTGAGGAGTCCAACACCTGGTACGGCTCCACGACCCTGGAAGCCGGAACCGCGAACCGGCAGGAATTCGTGACCCAGCGAGGCGAGGATACAGGGGGATGGGCCATCGAGATCGAGCCCGGGGTCCACTTCACGTACGGGACCATCCGCAACAGCGAGTGGCGCCACCACCTGCGGTTCGATCTGGCCAACCCGGTGGACCTGCCCCCCATGCACTGGGGCCATGAGACCCGTCCGTCCCAGCGCCCGGATCCCACAGGTTCCTGATCGTCCCATAGAACGTCCCCTGACCATGGGAACCCTGCTGCCACAACCGTTTCGTGGGTTCCGGGTCCGATCTGGTCGGACCTCCCGCGCCGGTGGGTGCTCGGCTGCGGTGCGTCGAGGCCTGGCCACGTGTGTCCTGGCCCTGGCCTTCCTTGGCCCCACCCAGGGACTCGAAGCCCAGCCCGCTCCCCTTTCGGGCCTCGATGAGTACGTGGAGGCGGCCCTTTTGGACTGGGAGATCCCCGGCCTGGCGCTGGCGGTGATCCAGGGGGATTCGGTTCTCTATGCCCAGGGGTATGGGGCGACCCGACTGGGGGGAGACGAGGCGGTGGACGAACACACCCTCTTCGCCATCGCCTCCACCACCAAGGCCATGACCGTGGCGGCGCTGGCCATGCTCGTGGATGAAGGACGGTTGGGGTGGGACGACCCGGTGTCCGAACACCTCCCTGGCTTCGAGTTGGCCGATCCCTACGTCTCCAGGGAACTCACCATCCGCGACCTCCTCACCCACAGGGTTGGAGTGGCACGCTCGGACAACCTGTGGATCGCCTCTCCCTTCGACCGGGCCGAGATCCTTCTCCGGGCCCGCCACCTTCCCCAGGTGGAGAGCTTCCGGAAGGACTACGGCTACAACAACATTCTCTACATCGCCGCGGGCGAGGTGGTGGAGGCCGTCACCGGGGTGAGCTGGGACCACTACCTGGAGGGGTGGATCTTCGGACCCCTCGGGATGGCGCGGAGCACGACCCGGGCCGGAGTGGTGGAGACCCGGGAGAACGTGGCTCACTCCCACACCTGGGTCGATGGGGAGGTTCAGGCCATCCCCCGGAGGGACTATGATGCCATCGGAGGAGCGGGGGCGGCCTGGTCCTCGGCGTCGGAGCTGGCTCGTTGGGTCCGCCTGCACCTGGGGGAAGGGAGCTTCGAAGGCGACACCCTCCTCTCGCCGGATCGGATGGCCGAGATGTACACCCCCCACACGCCCATCGCCATCGACTCGGTGGGCGCACGGCTCCATCCCTCGAACCACTTCCAGGCCTATGCCCTGGGATGGCGAGTCCAGGATCTCCACGGCCGACGTCTGGTCCACCATTCGGGCTCCATCAACTACACCCGCACACAGATCACCCTCGTGCCGGACGAGGGGATCGGTGTGGTGGCCATGGCAAACCTCAGTTCGAGCAATCTCCAGTTGGCCCTCATCCACTGGATTCTGGATGCCCTGCAGGACCGGGAGTCCCATGATTGGAGCAGCGAGTATCTGGAGCTCTTCCACCGCAGCCGGGAGGAGGGGGAGCGCTCCGACGCAGAGCTCGCAGAGAGCCGTCTCGACGGGGTGGGACCGTCTCGCTCCCCTGGATCCTACACCGGCGTCTTCCAGGACGATCTCTTCGGGCGGGTGAGCATCGAAATGGAGGAGGGGGGTGAGGAGTGGGGCGCATCGGAGTCGGCCGGAGGAGACCGGAGCCAGACCGACCATGCCCGGTCCGGCCTCGTCCTGCACTACTCCGACGAGTACGTGGCCGACCTGGTCCACTGGCACCAGGATATTTTCCGAGCGGAGTGGCGCCGTCCGGGGGCGGGACGCACCTTCGCCCACTTCACCCTGGATGCCCGTGGGCGGGTCAACGAGGTCCGGGTGGATGGTTTCGCCACCTTCTCCAGAGTCGATCCCTGAGCAGGCCGCCCACTCGTCGGCGGTGATCCACCCCTGGCGCCGAGGCCTCCCCCTGGACGGGTCGGACCGGTCCTACCAGGTCATGGCGCACCCTTACGGTTCCGCCTATCCTCTCCCGTCCGCCGTGGGCCCGTAGATTGAGGGGAGCGCGACGTCCAGAAGACGGTAGTAGACCGTGAGTTGCCCTCGGTGATGGGCCGTGTGGCCGATCAGATACCGCCGCAGGAGAGGCCCCCGGGCTCCCTCGAAGAAGACGGTGGTGCCGTCGTGCATCTTCCATGAGCGCCCGAGGTCGTCCAGGGTGAGGCCGGAGATTGCCTCCCGGGCCGACTCACTTCTCTTGTCGAACAGCTCCAGGATCTCGGCCTGCGTCCGGGCACCCGTGGGCTGATACTCGCTCTTCGCCACATTCCATTCGTCCTCCCGGGCGATGAGTTCGGCCAGCCGGGGGAGTTCGGCGACATGTGCCGCCAGGGTCGAAAGGGTCATGGACTTTTCGTGGGGTCGCCAGTCGGGCTGGTCGTCCGGAAAGGCCGCCAGCAGCCTGCGGGTGGCGGCGAACTCCTCATCCAGATCGGCGAAGAAGAGGTCGGGCAGGGACTCGGGCATGGGAGATCTCCATGGGGGGGGAAGGGGCAGGGTGGAACGAAAATACCGAACAAAGACCGAAAATGTAAGCCTTGAGCACCTAAAGGCAGTCGGGGCCCGGAGCGCACGATGCGCCCCGGACCCCGAGGGCCCCTACCTGGTTCCAGTCGCGTTCCCGGGGAAGGGGTCGGTTCATCCCCCGAAGGCAGTGACCCGATTGTCCGCCAGGATCCGGTTCAGGTCGAAGCGGACCGTCACCTCCGTCGTCGTGAGGTTCGCGTCCAGGTCATCTCCGTCGTACGGACTCGCCGGATCGAACCGGTTCATCTCGTCGTTCGGGGGGATGTAGTCCGGCACCACCACCGTCGTGCCGGGGCTCCCCGTGTCGATGTTGGGGTTCTGGTCGATCTCACGGAGCATCATGGGGAGCCGGATCCCCAGGTCGGACATCCGCCGGCCCTCGAGGAAGAGGATCTCCTGCCGGGCCAGATGGAAGGCGTGCCAGGTCTCGAACTCGCCCTCCAGCGCGCGCACGCTGTCGGCATCGAGGGAGGTCCCTGAGACCGTCGACACCTGGATCGAGCCCGGCCGGTCCAGGACGAGGCCGGCCCGGAAGGGGCTCTGGGGGTCCGCTCGGACGACGATCTCGGAGTTACGCGGCCGGGGGGTCAGGTCGGCGTTCAGCCGGATGTCGTCCTCGTTGAAGCTCGAGGTCCCCCGGGCACGGGCCAGGGCGATGGCGTCGGCCGTATGCTCCCGGGCCTCGGCCAGGGCTCCGGTGGAGAGGGCGGCCTCGGCCAGGATCAGGTGCATTTCTTCGGCTTTGGCCACGGGGATGCCCGCTTCCCGGCTGAGATACTTCGGATCCAGGAAGTCCAGGCGAGGCAGCGGTTGCATCTCCTTCAACGCACGATCCACCAGGAACAGGAAGGGGGGGTTCGTGAAGTTGGAGGCGTCGTAGAGCCGGGTGGAGACGAAGTCAGCGCTCTGATTCAGCGCCTGGTTCGCGTTGGAGACTGCTCCTTCCCGATCTCCGGCGGCGCGAAGGGCACGGGCGATCCCTGCCCGTGCTGCAACGGCGAAGCTGCCACCCGGAGCCAGACTGATGGAGGCCTCCAGGTCGCTCACCGCCCGCTGAAGAAGTTCTGAGGCGGGTCGAGGCGTACCGTCGGCTTCGGTGGGGACGTGGGTGAAGTTCTCGCCCTGCAGGAGGTAGGCGAGCGCCCGATAGTAGTGAGCTTCCGCCAGTGCCTCGTTGGTGGCGGTTTCATCGTCGGGAGCGATGTCGTTCAGGACGAAGTCAGACAGAGCCCGAAGCTCCTGGGTGTGCCAGTAGATCCCCTGCGTGTTGCTCGTGGGATTCACATCGGTGGGCTGGATGCTCCTGGGTTCGTCCCAGACCCCGGAGAGGCCGGTTCCGTGGATGGAGTAGTTGTCGCTGGTGACTTCGGCCACCACGACGCTGGCTCCGAGCATTCTGGCGAACTGGATCCGGAGTCCGGGCAGGAGGGCCCGGACCGGCTCCTGGGCCTGGGCCAGATCCTCCTGGGTGGTCCGGGGATTCTCCACCCCTGTGGGATCGAGGAAATCGCACCCTGCCAAGACAACCGCGAGCATCGCGGCCATCAGCGCAGGGGGTGAGAGGGCGGTTCGGCAGCGCTGGCCGATCGGGGTTGGCGCATCGATCATCGGTTCATCTCCCTGGCAGACGTTCGCTGTGGACCTCGCTCTGGTGCCCATCAGAAGGTCAACTCCACGCCGAAGCGGAAGGCGCGGGGTGGGGAGATGGTGATGCTGCTATCGCCCCCGAGGCTGAGCCCGGATCGCACGATGCCCGTGAGCTCGGGGTCGACCAGGGGGTTGTCGGACCAGATGGCCACGTTCCGGACGCTCCCGAAGACGGCGCCACGGCTCATCCCGAGGTGATCGGTTACCTCTGCGGGAAGCTCATAGCGAGCCGTGATCTCTCGCAGCTTCAGCCAGTCTCCCTTCATGAGGAAGGCGGAGCGAGCTGCAGTCTGGCTGTAGGGTCCGACTTCCTCCCCGGTATCCGAGTCGAATCGGATCGGGTACTGGAAGGAGGGCTGGCAGTCATCGGCGGCGTCCAGGGGCGGACAATCGATGATCTCTCGCCGGAAGATTCCGTTGAATGTGGCCCACACCGACCCGAAGTCGAAGACCTCGTGGCCCTGGGCCCAGTCGGCCAGGGCCGAGAGATGGAGGCGTTCGAAGAGGGTGAAGCGGGTGGAGAAGCTCCCGCTCCGGGTCGGCATGGGGCTCCCTCCGCTGAACTGCAGTTCGGAGCCGTCATTCAGCCCGTCTCCGCTGGTATCGATGGGAGTGGTCACGAACCAGCTGCCGACCGTGCGACCCTCGGATACCCTTTGCTGGGCGGCCACGAAGAAGTCCGCCGCGCCACCCATGCTCGTCACCTCATTGTCCACCGTCTGGAAGGTGGCGCCAAGGTCCCAGATGAAGCCCGGACGACTCATGGCGAGGAAGTTCACCTCCAACTCCACCCCGGTGTTCTGAATCTCGCCCACGTTACGAATCTGCGTTCCCTGGCCCGTGCTGGGCTGCTCGGGTACGAAGAAGAGGGCGTCCCGGGTCCGTGCGTCGAACCAGGTGAAGTCGAGGCCCACCCGGTTGTCGAAAAAGCCGGCTTCGAAGCCAGCCTCGAAGGTCTGCGTCACCTCGGGACGGAGATCCGGATTCCCCGGATTGTCGAACCGGGGTGCGCTCTCGCCCCGGAACGAGGTGGCGTCGAAGGTTCGGTCCCTGAGGAAGGGTGGAGGAAACTTTCCGGTCTCTCCGTAGGCGACTCGGAGCTGGAGCTCATCCACTACCGAGCCCAGGGCGTCCTGGAAGAAGTCCTCTCTTCCAAGCCCCCATGTGGCCCCGGCCTTGGGATAGACCTCGAAATCCACATCGTCTCCGAAGCTCGTGCCCCCGTCGATCCGGACTCCCGCATTCACGAAGATCCGGTCCCAGAGCCCGATCTGTTCATCGATGAAGAATCCGCCGGTGAACACCTGTTGCCGGTCCTCGAACGCGGTGATGTCGGCCGCCTCCCCGAAGTCCTTCGAGCCGGGAAGGGCGAAGCCGCGTCCAAAGGCGTTCACGATGCTCAGGTCATCCCTGAAGCCCTGGACTCCCAACGTCAGGCGAGAGGTCAGGTTCCCCTCGATCGGGTAGGCGATGGTTCCGGCGGCATCCAGCGTCACGGAGGTGAAATCCCGATTCCGTCGGTTCAGCGACCCCTCGTCATCTCCTGGCGTGAAGCCGATGGGATGGAACTGCCGCTGCTCGTTGTTCCGATGGTCCACTCCTACGTTGCCGCGGGCGGAGAAGTACTCGGAGTGCTCGAAGTTCACGCCGGTGCTCACCTGAAACCGGTTCACCGACTCAGTGATCTCGGGCATCAGAAAGATGTCCAGTGCCGCCCGGAGGTTCTCCGGCGACCGGCCCAGCCCGGCGAAGAACATGACGTCGCCCACCTCCAGGGCGGTGATGGGGTCCTCGATGGCCGTTCCGCTGAAGAGCCGGTTGAAGTTGGAGCGGGTGTACCGGCCGGTGAAACTGGTCCGGACACGTTCGGTGAGCTCAGCTTCGACCCGTCCGCTCAGGGCGTAGGTCTCGTGGTCGTTATTGGGCTGGATCCCATCGCCCTGGTCGATCCGGCCGCTGACCGAGTACGTGATGTCGTCACTCCCCCCGCTCAAACTCATGGAGTATGCCTGAGTGTGGCCGTTCCGAAAGAATTCGTCGGCCACGAAGCTCCGTGAGATCTCCCCGGTCTCCACCAGGTCGGGATAGATGAAGGCGGCATCCAGAATGTATTTGAGTTCGGGGGTGTCGAGTCCCTGCTCCATCCGGGCCGTGATCTGGGGCGCGCCGGGCTGGCCCCGCCTGGTGAAGATCTGGATCACTCCAGTGGCGGCGTCTGAGCCGTAGAGGGTGCTGGCCGCCCCACCCCTGGTGATCTCCACCCGCTCGATGTCGGAGGTCAGGAGTTCGGCCAGGGACGAGCTCTGCTCACCACCGGTCCCGGCGGCGGTGACCATGGAGTTGTCCACCCGTACCCCATCCACGTAGATGACCGGGGTCTGCGACCCGAAGACGCTGGAGATCCCGCGAAAGTTCATCTGCGATGCCGTCCCCGGCTGGGCGGACACCGCATTGACCGAAGCTCCGGCAACCCGGCCTTGAAGGAGTTGATCCAGGGTCTGGACCGGGGCGGCCGCGATCTCATCAGCCCCCAGTACGGAAACGGAGGTGGAGAGTTCGCGCCTCTGCGTCGCCTGTCCCACCCCGGTCACGATGAGCTCGTCCAGGGCCAGCGCCGAGGTCCGAAGCTGGAAATTCAGGGTCAGCGTCTCACCGGCCGTGACGGTGACCGTCTCCTCCATGGAGGAGTAGCCGAGGAACTGCACTCGGACCGTCTGTTCGCCGGGGGGGACCCGCGTGAGGTTGAAGCGGCCCTCAGCCCCGGCCAGCGTGCCGACTCCGGTGCCCACCACGGAGAGCTGAGCCCCGTTCAGCGCACGCTGGGTCTGGGCGTCGGTGACCACTCCGGTGATCGTACCGGTCTCCTGCGCCTGAACCGAGGAGGGCAGGAGAACCAGGAGGAGGAGGGTCAGGAGTCCTCC
>SKKH01000063.1 GCA_007121555.1 Gemmatimonadota bacterium
CACAGCGCGGATGGTACTGCCGGGGAGACCCGGTGGGAGAGTACGTCGCCGCCGACCTTCCTCTACTTCAACGACCCCCTCAGGCCTCGCCTCAGGGGGTCGTTGTCTTTGGGGGCGCGTCCAACCACTCCAACCCCAACCCTGTCTCACCCCGTTTCCCCACGGTACCTTCTTAGCAACAGTTGAACGCACCAGGCCGGAGGACGGATGGCTCAGGACGAAGGGCTTCCAACACAGAGTCCACGCAGGGACCCGAGAACCAGGGCGGGCTTCATCACGCTCCTGGGTGTGCCCAATGCCGGCAAGTCGACTCTCCTGAATGCCCTGGTGGGAGAGCACCTGAGCATCGTGAGCGCACGGCCCCAGACGACCTGGCGGCGCATCACCGGCATCCGCACGGATCCCCAGCACCAGATGGTGTTCCTGGATACGCCCGGGGTACTCGAGCCCAGGGACCTCATCCACGAGGCCCTTATGCTGGAGGCCCGGCACGCCCTCGAAGACGCCGACATCCTCATGCCCGTTCTGGATGCGACGGCGCCTCTTTCGCCTGGCAAGCGGGATTTCCTCCACGGTATCGTCGGTGCCGCGCGGGTTCCCATCCTCCCTGTGATCTCGAAGGTCGATGCGGCATCCACTGAAGCCGTAGGGGAAGAAGAGGAGTGGGCCCGGAATTTCGCGACCAGCTCCGTGCTGACCGTGTCTGCGACCACCGGAGCAGGAATCGACGCGCTGGTGGCTCACCTTCATCAGCTGCTCCCTGAAAGCCCCTTCTACTACCCGGAGGACGAACTGGCTACGGCCCCGGTCCGCTTCTTCGTAGGGGAGCTCGTCAGAGAGACCGTGTTCGAGCAATTCCACGAGGAGGTTCCCTACGCCACCTTTTGTGAGGTGGAGGAGTTTCGGGATGGTGGCGGACGAACGTACATTCAGGTGAACATCTACGTGGAGCGAGCTTCCCAGAAAGGCATCCTGATCGGCGAGAAGGGACAGGCGATCCGGGAGCTGGGTCGGGAGGCTCGCAAGAAGATCGAACGCTTTCTCGACGAGCCCGTATACCTGGACCTCTGGGTGAAGGTGCTGCCCCGCTG
Organism: Gemmatimonadota bacterium; assembly: GCA_007121555.1. Classification (GTDB taxonomy): domain Bacteria; phylum Gemmatimonadota; class Gemmatimonadetes; order Longimicrobiales; family Gaopeijiaceae; genus PWLA01. The sequence continues at coordinate 1,092 of SKKH01000063.1, forward strand.
GCGAAAGAAGCGGGGGGAACTTCGCCGATTGGGCCTTCCCGTTCCCCAGCCGAAGAACCATGCGTCTACTTCGTGAGGCGACCGTATGGACCCTGGGGCTGAGCCTGGCGCTCCTCCTTCCCCTCAGTTCGTCGGCGCAGTCGCCGGACCAGCCTACTCCCGGCGCGGGACTCCACCAGGATGTGCTGCAGACTCAGCCGCGGGCCAGCTTGGCCGAAGAAGGCGCGCTCTTCCTCCTTCTCCCCAGCGGGGCTCAGGGGGTGGCGCTCGGTCGGGCGATGACCGCCATCTCGTCTTCGGAGTCCGCATTCTGGAACCCGGCCGGTCTGGCGGCCCTCGAGGAAAGCCGGCTCCTACTCCTCCGGGGAGAACACGTGGCCGGAGAAGCCACCGGATTCTCGGCCATCCTCGCAGGGGACCGCCGAGGGGCACTCGGCATTTCCTACCAACTCCTCGATGTGGGAACACAGGACCTGACCGATCTGGATCGGAATGTGGTGGGTTCGATCTCCGTGCGCTCCCATCAGGCCCTCCTTTCGGGGGGAATCAAGGTGGGAGGGCGTTCCAGAGTCGGGGCGAACGTGAAGTCGATCCAGTACCGGGTCTCCTGCAGGGGACAATGCCCCGACGGCACGGTATCCGCGACCTCCTACGCAGTGGACCTCGGGATGCAGAGTCGACCATTTCGGTCGCTTCCGCTGGAGATGGGGTTGATGGTGGCTCACCTGGGTGGTGATTTCCAGGTTGCCCAGTCGGAACAGGCCGATCCACTTCCGGCTCGCATCCGCTTCGGTGCCGCGTACGACATTCTGGACGCCTTCGTAGAAGAAAACTTGAGCATGAAGGTCCTGACCGAAGTCGAAGATCGGCTCTGGGACCCCGGCACCCTCTCCCTCTTTCTGGGGACCGAGTTCCTGGCCTCAGCAGGAGCCGTGGACGAGGTTTCGGTTCGAGGCGGATACGTCTTCGGAAACCGAAACCAGACCGACGGTGCGGGCCTGGGCTTCGGAGCCCGCTACGAGCGCTTCGAATTCGGAATCGCCCGGTCCCTTGCCCGAGGCGGTCCCACCTCCGGCAACGAACCGGTGCACTTCACTCTGGGGTTCCTCTTCTGACCGGACACCGGCCCCCGACCCGAACCCCGCGATCCGGATTCGGTTCGTCGCGTCCCATGGTCCGCCACATCGGTTACAACCACTCTCAGGTCAGAGCGCGTAAGTCCTTTATAATAAATATCTTATAATACACATATGAATACACCAGATCTTCCCACCGTGGAAGAGATCCGAACGGCCCTGTCCCAGTCCAAACGCGGTCCTCTCAAGGCCAAGGAACTGGCATCGGAGCTGGACGTGCCCCGCGCGCTCTACCGGGAGTTCAAGGAGCGCCTGAAGGAGCTGGAGGGCACGGGCGATCTCTACCGCGTGCGGACGAATCGATACGCCGTACCCGAAAGCATCAACCTGACCATCGGGAGCCTGAAGATCACCAGCTCCGGAGATGGCTTCGTGCGCCCCGAGGGACCGGGTGAAGACGTGTATGTCCCGGCCTCCCTTCAGGATTCGGCCATGGACGGGGACCGGGTGGCCGTCCGGATCGAGGGGAACCCTCGAGGACGTGGGCCCAGGGGCCGGATCCTCAAGGTCCTCAGCCGGGCTCGTCCCACCGTCGTGGGGACCTTCAAGCAGAACCGGAACTTCGGTTTCGTCTCGCCCCTCGACCGACGGGTATCCAGGGACATCCTGATTCCCAACGAGATGGAGGGCAAGGCGAAGGACGGCGAGGTCGTCGTCGTTCGGATCCAGCAGTTCGGAAGCGCGAAACAAAACTCCGTGGGTGAGGTCGAGAGGGTGCTGGGACCCATGGAGGCTCCGGGCGTCGACGTGCTGGCGATCTTGCACGGACATGGCCTTCCCGAGGAGTTCCCCCAGGAGGTCGAAGAGGCGGCCGCTGAAGCCACGCGGTTCATGGATGAGCCGGGCCCCAGGACCGATTACCTGCACCTGAATGTCTTCACCATCGACCCGGAAGAGGCTCGGGATCACGACGACGCGCTGTCCATTACGTCGCTGGACAAGAAGGGGCTCTTCGAGGTCGGGATCCACATCGCGGATGTGGCCCACTTCATTCGGGAGGGATCCCCTCTGGACATGGAAGCGCTTCACAGGGGCACGTCAGTCTACCTGGTGGACCAGGTCGTCCCCATGCTCCCCCATCTCCTCTCGTCCGACCTCTGCTCGCTCCGGGAGGGAGAGGACCGCCTTGCGTTCAGCCTCTTCGTGACCCTCGACCTCGAGGGACGGGTTGGAGGACACCGCTTCGAGAAGACCTGGATCCGCTGCAGGGAGAGCCTCCATTACGGCCAGGTGCAGGAGGTGCTGGACGGGAAGGGAAGCGTGAACCCCGACACCGACACCGCCATACGGAACCTCCATCGGCTCTCCCTGCTCCTCCGACAGCGACGACGGAAGCGGGGCTCGCTGGACTTCGACCTGCCCGAGGCCCGAGTCGTCCTCGATGACGAGGGCGCCCCGATGGATATCCAGAAATTCCAGCAACTTGACTCCCATCGCCTCATCGAGGACTTCATGTTGCTGGCCAACGAGATCGTGGCCCGGGAAGGAGAAAAGCACCGACTGCCTATCCTATTCCGAATCCATGAGGCCCCCGCCAAGGACAGGGCCGAGGAGCTCAGGGAGTTTCTGGCTTCCGTGGGCCAGACCCTTCCCCGAGGTCCCCTGGAGGGCTCCACCCTTCAGTCGGTGCTCGACCGGGTCGAGGGTCGCCCCGAGCAGGCGCTGGTGTCCACGGTCATTTTGAGGTCCATGCAGAAGGCCCGGTACTCGCCCGAGAATCTGGGACACTTCGGCCTTGCCTCTCCGGCGTACTCCCATTTCACCTCACCGATCCGGCGCTATCCCGATCTGGTCACCCACCGGGTCCTGGCACACACCCTGGTTGCCGGAGAGAAGGCCCCGGAACGCTGGGGGGGGGAGAGGCTGGAGGAGGTCGCCGAACGGAGCAGCGAGCAGGAGCGAAAGGCTCAGAAGGCCGAGCGCGACTCCGTCGAGATGAAGAAGATCGAGTTCATGAGTCGACACCTGGGAGACGACTTCGTGGGCACGATCTCCGGCGTCACCACCTTCGGGCTCTTCGTGCTCCTGGATGACTTTTTCGTGGACGGCCTGATCCACGTCAGCACCCTTGGCGACGACTTCTATCGATTCATCGAGGAGGCCTACGCGCTGGTGGGGGACAGGAGTCGCCGGCGCTTTCGCCTGGGCGACCGGGTGCGGGTCCAAGTGGTTCGAGCCGACAAAGAGGAGAGGCAGGTGGATTTCAAGCTTCTGGAGACCCTCGATCGCGAATGAGGTCCGGGGACCCGGAGCTGGCTGACCCGGTCCATGAGGGCCCACGCCAGCCGGCGAGCCAATTGACCTTCCCTGTGCGGGGGGTGTACCCTTCACCGAATTCATCCGGATCCTTCCGAATGAGGCCGTGGAATGTCGGCGGAATCTTCAATCCTGTACTTCGATGGCGGACGGAACGAGCCCTCGCCTCTGCTTCGGGCCTTCGCCCGGAGTCACGGCCTCAGGCTCATCCCCCACGACCACATCGAGGACGTACTCGACGCGGCCAGCCGCGCCTTCCCGGCGTGCCTCATCCTGGACGCCGCAAGGGAACCCGGGGCCTGCCTCGAGCTCTGTCGGGCCATCAAGGCGGACCCGTTCTGTTCGATCGTGCCGGTGGCCATCCTCGTTCCCTCCCACCCACCGGGGCTGCCAGCGAAGGGCCTCGAAGCCGGTGCCGACGAAGTCGTCCGGGAGGGGATCAGCGCTCGTGAGCAGGAGCTGAGGCTCTCCCTCCTCCTGAGGCGAGCGGATCGGGACGTGTCGGTCCATCCGACGACCCGCCTCCCGGGGACCGTACAGATCGAGAGGGAGCTGGGTCGCCTGATTTCTGGAGGGACTCCCTTCGCCGTCTGCTATGCCGATCTGGACCACTTCAAGGAATTCAACGATCGCTACAGCTATACGCGGGGCGACCGGGTGATCCTCCTGACGGCCATGATCCTCAGGGATGCCGTCCGTGCACTGGCGCCGGATGGATTCGTGGGTCATATCGGAGGCGATGACTTCATCTTCACCCTGCCCCTGGACCGGCTCGATGAGGTCTGCGAGGTCATCCTGCCCCTCTTCGATGACCTCATCCCCTTCCAGTACACCGAGGCGGACCGGTCCGCTGGTTACTTCCTCGGCCGGGACCGCCGGGGAAACGTGCACAGAGTGCCCCTGATGACCCTGAGCATCGGGGTCGTGACGAATCGGCTGGGGGATTTCGCCCACACCGCGCAGCTCGGAGAGAGGGCGGCGGAAATGAAGAGCTTCGCCAAGACCCTCCCCGGATCTGTCTACGTCGTGGATCGTCGCCAGCCCGAGGCGGTGGCATCCGAACCCGACCCCTTCGGAGACCACTCGACCGTCTCCGCCGGTCTCCCGAATCCGGAGTAGTTCATGACCACGTCGATGGCTCCCATCACCGTGCACTGCCCGGCATGCGGCAGCGAGTTTCCGGTGGATCCGGCCCGGGTCCCCACCCGAGGCATCCATGCCATCTGCTCGAACTGCATGCGCACCTTCTTCGTGGTCTCGACCCTGGCCGATACTGCCGAGGAAGAGCGATCCGCCATGGAGGCGCATGATGCTCCCCTGCAGGATCCTGTCGAACGCGAGCCCCCCTTGAAGGAACCCGAGGGACCCATCGCATTTTCCGAGGTGCAGGACGAGGGCTTCCAGGACCTCACTTCGCTGGCCTCCGAGGCCCTCTCCGAGGATCTGGACGACGACGAAGGAGGCCTGGAAGCCAAGGCGCTCGCCAGCGGCGCGGCGCGGTTCGGTCGCCGGGATCCTCACGACCGAGCCCGGCGTCTTGCCCGGGTGCTGGTCTCGGACATCATCGCGTACTACCCGGACAAGCACGCCCGGGCAGTAGAGGAGGACCGGATCCGGGAGACCTTCGCGGAGGAGGTGGAGAAATCCCGTCGCGAGTACGTGGAGCAGGTGGGCAGGGAAATGGCCGACTCCACGGACTACTTCCGCCAGGCGCTCAACGAGGTGCTGGCCCGGGGGAAGCAGGTCTACTGACTCTCCCGCGGGGTTGGAGGCACCACGATGCGGTTGAAGCCCCTTCCGAGCCGGGATATATTCGGGCTCGGTGGGGTTGAACCATGTACAGCCGGTCGTCCCGTGGACCCCACCCTCATGAGGGGCCGTCCCCGACGGGCGGCCTTTTTTTAGTTCGACGACCCGGAGCCCGGTCCCCGAGACCGGCCGGTGAGGCGTCGAAACCACCACCCAGGAGTGCACAGAACCCATGAATCAGGACGAACGCAACCGGATTCTGAAGCTGAGAGAACGAGTGGACCAACTCAGGGGGTTTCTTTGACGTCCCTCACCGGGAACGTCGTATAGAGGAACTGGAGGCCCGCATGGCGGCTCCGGACTTCTGGGATCAGCCCGACCAGGCCCGGGAGGTCATAGAAGAAGCCAACCGCCTCAAGAGTTGGGTCGAACCGTGGAAGAAGCTGGATACCCGCACTCGGGAACTCGCAGAGCTGGCCGAGCTGCTCGTCGAGGACGCGGATCCCGAGCTCGAAGAGGAGTGGCGTCGGGAACTGGACGGAGCCGCCCGATCCCTCGAAGCGCTCGAGGTGAGGACCATGCTTCAGGGCGAAAACGACCACAGGCACGCCCTGCTGACCATCCATGCCGGCGCGGGGGGGACCGAGTCCCAGGACTGGGCCGAGATGCTCCTGCGCATGTATCGTCGCTGGGCCGAGCGCCATGGGTACTCGGTGGAACTCCTGGACATCCAGCACGGCGAAGAGGCGGGGATCAAGGGAGCGACGCTCGAGGTCAGCGGTGAATCGGCCTATGGGTTCCTGAAGGCCGAGAAGGGGGTCCATCGACTGGTGAGGATCTCGCCCTTCGACTCCCAGTCCCGCCGCCACACCTCCTTCGCCTCGGTCTTCGTGTATCCTGAAGTCGACGACGACATCGAGATCGAGATCGACGACTCGGATCTCAGGGTCGACACCTTCCGCGCCTCAGGCGCTGGGGGTCAGCACGTGAACAAGACGGATTCCGCCGTTCGGATCACCCATGAGCCCACTGGGATTGTGGTCTCCTGCCAGAAGGAGCGATCGCAGCACAAGAATCGGTCCACCGCCATGAAGATGCTCCGGTCCGCCCTGTACGAACGGGCGCTGGAGGAACGCGACAAGGAACGAGACGCCGTGGAGGCGACCAAGACGGACATCGGCTGGGGCAACCAGATCCGGTCCTACGTGTTCCAGCCGTACACCATGGTGAACGACCACCGGACCGAATTGAAGCTGGGCGATGTGGACTCCGTCATGGACGGCGAACTCGACCCATTCATCGAAGCGTATCTCAAGAAGTTCGGAGCCCAGACCCCGGCATGAATTCAGACTCCACCGCGCCCGATCCCACCACCTCCGAGCCTGCTCCCTCCAAGGGGGCTGGGCAGGACGAAGAGGCCAACTACCTCCTGGCGGCCCGTCGAGAGAAACTCGCCGCCCTCGAAGAGAAGGGGATGGCCCCCTTCGCCTATCACTTCGAACGCACCCATCCATCGTCCCGGGCGGCGGAGCTCTTCCAGGAGGCAGAGGCCCAGGAATCTCTCAACGAGAAGGGTCATGGCGACACGGTACGAGTCGCCGGACGCATCGTGAGCTGGCGGAGCCACGGCAAGAGCGCCTTTGCGCACATCGAGGACGGATACGGCCGAATCCAGCTCTACTTCCGCCTCAACGTCCTGGGCGAGGAAGATTTCTCGGCGCTGGACCTCTTGGACCTGGGAGACTGGATCGGGGTGGAGGGCCCGTTGTTCAGGACCCGAACCGGCGAGATCACGGTTCAGGCGACCTCGTGGACCATGCTGTCCAAGTCCCTCAGGCCTCTCCCCTTCGGCAAGGAGGAGACGGACCCGGACAGCGGGGAGCGCGTGGTTCATTCGGGCTTTTCCGACACCCAGTCCCGCTACCGACAGCGCTACGCCGACCTGGCCGTGCACCCGGAGGTCCGAGAGGTCTTCCGACTCCGTTCGCGGATCGTCCGATCGCTCCGTGACTTCCTGGACGCACGAGACTACCTGGAGGTCGAGACCCCCATCCTGCAACCCATCTACGGGGGCGCTGCCGCAGAACCCTTCGTCACGCATCACAACGCCCTCGACACTCGACTCTACCTGAGAATCGCGGACGAGCTCTATCTGAAGCGCCTCATCGTGGGGGGATTCGAGCGGGTCTACGAGGTGGGCAAGGACTTCCGGAACGAGGGGATCGACCGGTCCCACAATCCGGAGTTCACCATGCTCGAGTTCTACCAGGCGTTCGCCGACTATGAGGAGATGATGGATCTCGTGGAGGAGATGCTGGTCACGGTCGCCGAGAACGCGGTCGGCAGCCGGCGGATCCAGTATCAGCGAACGGAGATCGACCTCTCGCCCCCGTTCCAGCGCGTCTCCTTCGTCGAGGCGTTGAACCGGGGTCTGGGCCGAGATCTCCACCAGATGACCGATCCCGAGCTGGCGGTCACCCTCAAGGAGCTCAGGGGAGACGACCCCCGGATCGACGAGATGGGACGCGGTCGCCTGCTGGACAAGCTCTTCGGCGCACTGGTGGAGGAGTCCCTGGTGGCTCCCACCTTCGTGGTCGACTATCCGGTGGTGCTCTCGCCGCTGGCCAAGCTGCACCGAGACGATCCCCGCGTCACCGAACGCTTCGAGCTCTTCGTTGCCGGACGGGAGCTGGCGAACGCCTTCTCGGAGTTGAACGATCCCCTGGATCAACGGGAGCGATTCCTCTCCCAGATGCAGCTCCGGGAAGCGGGAGAAGACGAAACCCACCCGGTCGACGATGACTACATCCGGGCCATGGAGTACGGGATGCCCCCCACCGGAGGGGTCGGAATCGGGGTCGACCGGCTGGTCATGCTCCTGGCGGACCAGCCGTCCATCCGGGACGTGATCCTCTTTCCCACTCTCCGGCCAGAGGAAGGACGTCAGGGATGACTTCCGACCCAGGCCCCTCGGATCGAGGAAGGGATCCGGGGGAGGAGAGGGGTTCCACCACCCGCCTCTCGTGGTTCGTCGCCCGCAGATACCTGGCTTCTCCCAAGCGGGGGCGCCTCCTCTCGTTCATCACCTGGATCTCGCTTGCCGGAGTGACCGTGGGCGTGACCGCGCTCATCGTGGTCCTGGGTGTGATGAACGGGATGCAGGAGGAACTGCGCGACAAGATCCTGAGCTCCACCCCCCA
>SKKH01000036.1 GCA_007121555.1 Gemmatimonadota bacterium
CAACGGGGTGGAGCGCCCTCCCTTCAAGGTGAAGGACCTGGGGCTCTGGGAGCTGGGACGAGACGAGATCCGCCTCGCCGAGCACGAGATGCCCGGCCTCATGGCGCTTCGCGAGGAGTACGGGGACACCCGACCCCTCGAGGGAGCCAAGATCATGGGGTCGCTCCACATGACGGTGCAGACCGCCGTGCTCATCGAGACCCTCACCCACCTGGGCGCCGACGTCCGCTGGGTCTCGTGCAACATCTTCTCCACCCAGGATCATGCCGCCGCCGCTGCAGTGGTGGGGCCTGGCGGGTCTCCCGAGGACCTCCGGGGCGTGCCCGTGTTCGCCTGGAAGGGCGAGACCCTGGAGGAGTACTGGTGGTGCACCGAGCAGGCGCTCACCTGGCCCGATGGATCGGGCCCCAATCTGCTCCTGGACGACGGGGGCGACGCCACCCTTCTGGTCCACCGGGGCAAGGAGTTCGAGGAGTCCGGGGAGATCCCGGAGTTCGACGAGGAGAACGACCCGGAGGAGTGGGGCGTCATCCTGGACCTGCTCCGGCGCGTGGCCAAGGAGGATCCGGGGAAGTGGACCCGGATGGCCGCTGAGATCCGGGGCGTCTCGGAGGAGACCACCACAGGCGTCCACCGCCTCTACGAGATGATGAGGGCCGGGACCCTGCTCTTCCCCGCCATCAACGTGAACGACTCCGTCACCAAGTCGAAGTTCGACAACCTATACGGGTGCCGACACTCCCTCACCGACGGGATCCTGCGGGCCACCGACGTGATGCTCTCGGGCAAGGTGGCCGTGATCTGCGGGTACGGCGATGTGGGGAAGGGCTGCGCCCAGGCCCTCAGGGGACAGGGCGCCCGGGTGCTGATCACCGAGATCGATCCCATCTGTGCCCTGCAGGCGGCCATGGAGGGCTACCAGGTGGTGCGCCTCGAGGACGTCCTGGAGACGGCGGACATCTTCATCACCGCCACCGGGAACAAGGACATCATCACCGCCGAGGACATGGCCCGGATGAAGGACAAGGCCATCGTGGGCAATATCGGCCACTTCGACAACGAGATCGACATGGCCGGGCTCAAGAAGCAGAAGATCGAGCGGAAGACCATCAAGCCCCAGCTCGACGAGTTCACCTTCCCGGACGGCCACTCGGTCCTGGTGCTGGCCGAAGGGCGGCTCCTGAACCTGGGGTGCGCGACCGGCCATCCGTCCTTCGTCATGTCCGCCTCCTTCACCAACCAGGTCATGGCCCAGATCGAGCTCCACCGGAACGCCGGGGAGTACGGGCTTGAGGTCTACACCCTGCCCAAGCACCTGGATGAGAAGGTGGCCCATCTGCACCTGGACAAGCTGGGGGTCCGGCTCACCAAGCTGACCCCGGACCAGGCCGAGTACATCGGCGTGGACCCCGAGGGCCCCTACAAGCCGGAGCACTACCGCTACTGAGGCGGGATCGGGACGTGCGCGCTGGTGTCCGAGCCGGCGTGACACTGCCGGTGTGTCAACGAAGGGGGGCCGTCGCCGCTGCGGCGGTCCCCCTTCCCACACCCGGGACGGGGAGGCCGTCCCCCAACCACGGAGGAACCCCATGGCGAAGCTGACCCTGGACCTTCACGACATCTACAACCGGGGCCACCGCATCGACGAGGAGCTGGAGCAGGTGGTCCAGGATGCGGTGGAGAAGAAGATCAAGACGGTGGAGATCATCCCCGGAAAGGGGAGCGGACAACTCAAGAAGCGGGTCCTCCGCTTCCTCCAGCAGAAGCGGATCAAGCAGCTCTACCACCGGGTGGAGAAGGACTCGAAGAACCACGGGCGGGTCTTCGTTCACTTCCGGCACTAAGGGGCGGAACTTCGCCGGACTGCGTGGCCCGGCGGAGTCCTGAAGGCGATGCCGCCCTCGCCCCAGCGGCGTGGCGCCCCCAACGGTGGCCCCTCTACTTCTCCAACAGCCTTCTAAGGCTCGAACTCCTCCACCAGGCGGTCCACCGCCCGACGCAGCGTCCCGGGCCCCGACGCCCCCACGACACGGTGGCGAATCCGACCCTCCGGATCGATAATGAAGGTGGTGGGGATCCCGGGAATTCCGCCCAGCACCTCCCTGGACCCCGCCCCGGCCATGGCCATGGGGAGCTCCAGACCCCGCTCCTCCCGATAGGTCCGGACCACATCGGGTCCTCCGCCATCGATGGAGAGGGCCATCACGACCACACCGTCGTCGGCCAGCTCCCGGTGAAGCCGGTCCAGGGTGGGCAGCTCCCACCCACAGACCCGGCACCAGGTGGCCCAGAAGGTGACGACCCGGATCCGATCCGCCAGTTGGGGATCGTCCAGCGGCTCCCCCTCGAGGCTGAAGGCGGGAGGCAGCCCCCCGGAGAGCGTCTCCACCGGGGCGAAGGAGGGGCCGATGCCGGTCCAGGCCGCCACCCGAGGCCCAAGCTGTTCGGCCAGGAAGATGAGGAGCACGATCCAGAGGATTCGCTCACCCCACCGGAGGGCTCGTCGCCAGGCAGGGGTCTGCTCCGGGCCTTCCGGGGAGGTCTGGTCTCCGGTGGCGCGGGAGTCGGGGGGCGGGTCCAGGGGAGGGTTCTTGTTCATGGCAGAACCCAAAGGTGGAGAAGATGAGCGCTCAAGGCCATGGTCACCGGGAACTGAGGCGCCAGGTTGGACATGCGGGTCCACCCCTTGACCGGAAGTATTCTACTATTAAGTTGTATACGTGATTAATGAACGCCACCCCTCACTGCAAGGTGCGGACATGCTAGAGAGTCTCTCCGGTCCCTGGCCCTGGTACGTGGCCGGACCCCTCATCGGACTGGTCGTCCCCTTCCTCCTCCTCCTGGGCGGAAAGGTCTTCGGGATCTCGTCCAACCTCCGGCACATGTGCGCGGCGGCGCCCACCCCGGAGAGCTGGAAACCGGCCTTCCTGAACTACGAGTGGAAGCGCGCGGGAATCTGGAACCTGACCTTCGTCCTGGGCATCTTCCTGGGTGGGTTTCTGGCAGTGCAGCTCATCGGGATGCCCGACGCCGGCAGCCACATCTCCGAGGCCACCCGGGCGGACCTCCAGGCCCTGGGGGTGCAGGAGTTTTCGGGACTGCTTCCGGCCGACCTCTTCTCATGGGGAAGCCTCCTCTCGCCGGTGGGGCTCGTCCTCATCGTGGGAGGCGGGTTCCTGGTGGGATTCGGAGCCCGCTACGCTGGAGGATGCACCAGCGGCCACGCCATCTCGGGGATCGCCGACCTGCAGCTCCCCTCTCTCGTGGCCGTGATCGGGTTCTTCGCCGGCGGCCTCCTGGTCACCTTCGGGCTCCTCCCCCTCCTTCTGGGCTGAGGACGAGATCCATGAACCCCATGCCGACAGGAGACCACGTCATGAAGCATCAGTCCACAAGGAGCCCGGCCGAGGCCGGCTCGGCCACGGGTCGGGCTCCCAGCGCCGGGACCACTCCGGCCGAGCCGCAGAGCTCACCTCTCGCCCTCCTGGGATACCTTCTGATCGGGACGTACCTGGGTGTGATCTTCGTCCAGAGCGAGGTGGTCTCGTGGTTCCGGATCCAGGAGATGTTCCGCTTCCAGAGCTTCCACATGTATGGGATCATCGGCTCCGCCGTGGTGGTGGCCGCCCTATCGGTCCAGGTCATCAAGCGCCTGGGGATGGAGTCGGCCACCGGAGAACCGCTGCAGCTCAACCCCAAGGAGTGGGGCGACAGCCGGGTTCCCGGTGCCCGGTACTGGATCGGAGGCACCCTGTTCGGCGTGGGCTGGGCGCTCCTGGGTGCCTGCCCCGGTCCGATCTTCGCGCTGCTGGGCTCCGGGATCACGGTGATGGCGGCGGCGCTTCTGTCCGCCCTCGCCGGCACCTGGGCCTACTCCGTACTCCGACCGCACCTTCCACACTGACTCGAAGCGCTTTTCTACTTTCGACCGAACTCGAACCGGGAGACCGACCATGTTGTTCCGACAGTTTTTCGACAAGAAACTCGCCCAGTACGCCTACCTGGTGGGGTGTCAGAAGACCGGCGAGGCCCTGATCATCGACCCCGAGCGGGACATCGACCGGTACGTGGAGGCCGCCGAGGCCGAGGGCCTGCGCATCACCGCCGTGGCCGAGACCCACATCCACGCTGACTTCCTCTCCGGAGCGAGGGAGTTCGCCGAGCAGTTCGGGACCGCCATCTACCTCTCCGACGAGGGGGGCGAGGAGTGGGCCAGCGACTGGGCCCGGGGCGGCGAGTACGACGCCCACTTCCTCAAGGACGGGGACAGCTTCAAGGTCGGCGGGATCGAGGTGAAGGCCGTGCACACCCCGGGGCACACGCCGGAGCACATCAGCTTCGTCCTCATCGACCGGGGCGGGGGCGCCTCCACCCCCATCGGGGTGGCCACCGGAGACTTCGTCTTCGTGGGCGACCTGGGCCGCCCCGACCTCCTGGAGCAGGCGGCCGGGATGCACGGGGTGCAGGAGCCCTCGGCCCGGCAGCTCTACGCCTCCCTTCCCCGCTTCACCGAGCTGGAGGACTACGTGCAGGTCTGGCCGGCGCACGGCGCCGGATCCACCTGCGGCAAGAACCTGGGGGCGGTCCCCCAGACCACGGTGGGCTACGAGAAGCTCTACAACGCCTCGCTGAACGCCGCCGACCGGGGAGAGGACGCCTTCGTCGACGCGATCCTGGCCGGACAGCCCGAGCCCCAGACCTACTTTGCCCGGATGAAGCGGGACAACAACAAGGGCGTGCCTCTCCTGGGCCAGCTCCCCTCTCCCCGGCGGCTTACGGTGGAGGAACTGAAGCGGAAGGTGGCCGAGGGTGAGACCCTGGTCCTGGACACCCGCCTCGACCGGTCGGCCTTCATGGCCCGGCACATCCCGGGGTCGCTGCACGCCCCCATGAACCGGAGCTTCAACACGGCCGTGGGCTCGCTGGTGGAGGATGAGACCCAGCCGATCCTCCTCGTCGTGGAAGAGGGGGCGGTGGAAGAGGCGGTGCGGGACCTGATCCGGATCGGGTACGACCACCTGGTGGGCTTCGCCACCCCCGAGACCCTGACCCGGTACTTCGACCGGGAGGGACCGGTGGCCCGCATTCCCGAGGTGAACTTCGACGCCCTCTCCGACGGTAAGGAGGCCGGCAAGGTGGTGGTGGACGCCCGGTTCGCCGCGGAGTACGCCGACGGCCACGTCCCCGGGGCCATCAGCGCCTCCTACACCCGGCTCCCCTCGCTGGCCCCGGAGCGGCTGCCCAAGGACCGGACCCTCATGGTCCACTGCGGATCGGGCGCCCGTGCGGCGGCGGCGGCGGCATTCCTGGCCCGGGAGGGTTACTCCGTCGAGTACGTGAACGGCTCCTTCCAGAAGTACAGCGAAGAGGGCCCCGTGGAGACGGGAGAGTTCCGGCCCGAAGGCTCCGAGCCTGTGGCGGTGGGTTGACCCGACCCCGTGACCCCGAGGCGAGGCCGCCAGGCCTCCGCCCACCCCTCCTCGGCGCATCGTCCGGTGCGTCCGGGGAGGGGCTTTCCCGGACTCCGCCCCGACCATGATCCGACGACACCTCCCCATCCTGGCTCAGACCGAGGGGTACGACGGGCGGCGCGCCCGCGCGGATCTTTCGGCTGGGCTCACGGTGGGAGTGATGCTCATCCCCCAGGGGATGGCCTACGCGCTCATCGCGGGCCTGCCGCCGATCTACGGGCTCTACGCCTCGGTGGTCCCCCTGATCGTCTACGCCCTCATGGGCACTTCCCGGGCGCTGGCGGTGGGCCCGGTGGCCATTGTCTCGCTTCTGGTGGCCGCCGGGGTGGCCCCCCTGGCCGCCGGCGACCCGGAGCGGTACGTGGAGCTGGCCCTCCTCCTGGCCCTGATGGTGGGAGTCCTCCAGTTCGGCCTGGGACTCCTCCGGTTCGGCTTCCTCACCAACTTCCTCTCGCACCCGGTCCTCAGCGGCTTCACCAGCGCCGCCGCCCTCATCATCGGGGCGAGTCAGCTCCGGCACCTGGTGGGAGTCGACCTCCCAGGGGGCCACGAGGTCCACCGGATCGTCCTGGCCCTGCTCCAGGATCTGGGGGCGATCCACCTCCCCACCCTGGCGGTGGGGATCCTGGGGATCGGCGTGCTCCTGGCACTGGGGAAGTGGAACCGGAAGCTCCCGGGCGCGCTGGTCCTGGTGGTGCTGGCCACCGGGGCCTCCTGGCTCCTGGGATTCGACGGCGGAGCCGTCCGGATCGTGGGCGAGGTGCCCGGAGGCCTGCCCCTGCCCATGATCCCTCCCCTCGATCCCGCCGACATGATGGAGCTGCTCCCCGTGGCCCTCACCATTGCGCTGGTGGGCTTCATGGAATCCATCGCCATCGCCAAGGTCTACGCCACCCGGGACGGGTACGAGGTGGATCCGGACACGGAGCTCAGGGCGCTGGGCATGGCGAATCTGGTGGGGGCTTTCTTCCGGGCCTACCCCACTACGGGGGGCTTCTCCCGGACGGCGGTGAACGCCCGGGCCGGGGCCACCAGCACGGTGGCCACCCTGGTGAGCGCAGGGGTCATCGCCCTCACCCTCCTCTTCCTCACCGATCTCTTCTACCACCTCCCCAACGCCGTTCTGGCCTCCATCGTCATGGTCGCGGTGGCAGGGCTCATCGACTGGAAGGAGGCCGCTCACCTCTGGCGGGCCGACCGGCAGGACTTCGCCATGCTGGCGGTGACCTTCGGCGCCACCCTGGCCCTGGGGATCGAGGGGGGCATCCTGGTGGGGGTCCTCGCCTCGCTGGCGGCACTGGTCTACCGCACCTCCCGACCCCACGTGGCCCTCACCGGGCGGCTGCCCGGCACCCGGAGCTTCCGCAACCTGGAGCGGCACCCCCAGGCCCAGGCCATCCCCGGAGTCCCGGTCCTTCGCATCGATGCCACCCTCTGCTTCGCCAACTCCCAGGTGTTGAGGGACCAGGTTCGAGGGCTGGTGGAGAGCACCCCGGCTCGAACCGACGCCGACGCCCCCCTGGAACGGACTCGCCCGCACACGGTGGTGCTGGACTTCCATCCGGTGAATGGGGCCGACTCCACGGCGCTCCACCAGTTGGAGGAGTTGGTCCACTTCCTCCGGGCCCGAGGCGTGGCCCTCCGGTTCGCCGGGGTGAAGGGACCCGTCATGGACCGCCTCCGGCGGGTAGGGATCGAGGAGCTGGTGGGCCCGGACCGCTTCCACCTCGAGGTCGCCGACGCGGTGGACGCCGCGCTGGCGGAAGCGGATCCGCCTGGGGGGCCGGGTGCGGCGGTGGGCGTTGAAGGCGAACCGATGCCGACACGCGCCGCGACCTGACGCCTGGGGCAGATCGCTGCGTAGGTCGGGGAGGGGAGGTCGGACGACGAAGCGCTTTCGCGCACGGGGGGGGTGGACCTATCCTCTTCAGCACTGACCAAAGTCGAAGGCTTCCAGCCACCCGGTCCAGTCCGGGGAGGCTGGCCGCGTCCCCCTCCGGAGGTGTTGTTGATGCTCAGCGCCGTGCGATTCCCTGGAACTCCGCGCAGGATCTCCCGGCCCTCCCCTCTCCACCTGCCCCTGCTCCTCCTCCTGGTCGCGGTGGGGTGTGAGCCGACCGAGGGCCCACCCCCCCCTGATGAAGAGGAGGCCCGGGTCACGGCCGAGGAGTCGATCCGACCGGAGGTGGCCGGGCTCCACGGCGCCGTGGTGGCGGGCCATCCCCTGGCCGCCCAGGCGGGCTACCAGGTGCTGCGGAACGGGGGGAACGCCACCGACGCCGCGGTGACCATGGCCGGGATCCTGGCGGTGGTGCGGCCCCACATGAACAGTGTGGGCGGCGACGCCTTCGCCCTCTTCCACTCTCCGGGATCCCCCACGGTGGAAGCCCTGAACGGGTCGGGACGGGCAGCGGCCGGGGCCACGCCTGAGTTCTACCGCGAGCAGGAGCTCGAGTCCGTTCCCTTCTCCGGAGCCCTCTCGGTCACCGTCCCCGGCGCGGTGTCAGCCTGGGCGGCGGCGCTGGAGCGCCATGGCACGATCTCCCTGGCCGAGGCGCTGGAGCCGGCCATCGAGCTGGCCCGGGACGGGTTCGTGGTGACCCACACCCTGGAGCGGGACTTCGCGAGTGTGGACCGCCTGAACGAGGCGGGACAGGATCTCTACGGCCCCGGAGGCGAGCAGCTCCGAGCCGGCGACATCCTGCGGAATCCGGCGCTGGCCGAGACGCTGGAGACCATCGCGGAGGAAGGCCCGGGGGCGATCTACGGCGGCTCGGTGGGCGAAGCGCTGGCCCGGTTCCTCGAGGAGGAAGGAAGCCCCCTGCGCATCGAGGACTTCGCCGAGCACACCGCAGACTGGGGCGAGTCCCTCTCCATTCCCTTCCAGGGGCTGCAGGTGCACACCCATCCCCCGAGCAGCCAGGGAATGGCGCTTCTCCAGATCCTGGGGCTCACCGAGGCCCGGGGTCTGGACCACGAGGGCCCCCTGGCCGTTGACCACCTCCACAACATGATCGAGGCGACCCGGATCGCCCTGGCGGATCGGGACGAGCACCTGGCCGACCCTGAGGTGGCCGAGGTCCCGGTGGACCGCCTCCTCTCAGCCGAATACCTGGCCGAGAGGGCCGGTGAGATCGGGAGCTCGGCCATGGGGGAGTTGGGCGCGGATGAGGTGGCCGAGGGCGACGGGGACACGGTCTACCTCATGGCGGTGGACGCCGATGGGAACGCCGTGAGCTGGATCCAGAGCATCTTCTCGAGCTTCGGCTCCCAGCTCGTGGAGCCGGAGACGGGGATCGTCCTCCAGAACCGGGGCGCGGGCTTCGTCCTGGACGAGGGGCACCCGAACCAGATCGCGCCCGGGAAGCGGCCCTTCCACACCCTCCTCCCCGCCATGGTCACCGACGGCGACGACGAATTCTGGGCCGCCCTGGGCACCCCCGGCGGCCATGGTCAGCCCCAGACCGTGGCCCAGGCCCTGATCCAGATCACGACCTTCGGGATGTCGCCGCAGGAGGCGGCCGAGGCCCCCCGCTTCCGAGTCGATGACGGCTACGGCGTCCTGCTGGAGCAGCGGATTCCGGTCCACGTCCGGGACGCCCTGGCCGACCGGGGACACGAGGTGGAGGTGATCGACGGCTGGGTCGCCACCTTCGGGAACCTCCAGGTGATCCTGCGGACCGACGAGGGGGTGCTCCGGACCGGCGCGGACATGCGCAGGGAGGCTGCCGCAGCGGCGTACTGAGACGCGCCCTGAAGAGGCTGTTGAAGAACGGGAGCGAGCCCCGTGTCACAATCCGCACCTCTCCATCGTTGAACGGGTAGAGTCGGGGAAGGGGGGAGTGGGCCGCCCAGGTAGTGTCGCCCCCATGGCGCCGCCCTGAGGTCCGGCGAGGGGTCCAACCCGCCCCTCCCC
>SKKH01000168.1 GCA_007121555.1 Gemmatimonadota bacterium
CGTCTTCCGGTCGGAACATGGGGTCCCAAGGTGCGCGGGCGGCTCGCTCCCGGGATGGACTCATCGGTTGTGCCCTTTCATCTGCTCGCTGCTCCTGGGGTGGACCCGCCCTCCTGTGTCGGGCAACTCTCCGCGCCGAGCATCCTGCGGCGGCATCCCACAGGGGTATTCTGTTGGGAACCTGTTCAGAGTACCGCTGCTTACTCGGGATCTGCAAGCTTCATTTCGCGGGTCGTCCTCGGAGGCCTCGGGTCGGAAGGGTCGATCGAGGAGGGGATTTCCGAACGTGCCCCCGGGCGGAATCGATCCGGACGTGGCGATCTGGACTCCCAACGTGCATTTTACCCGAAGGTATGCATGTTGCTAGATGCTCGACCGGCGCCTCTCGCAGGCCTCGGAGCGGTCCTTCTGGAGAGAGGCCTCGAGTCGTCCCTCCAGTTCGCCACCCGGTGCCGACCACTCGAACCCCCTCAACCAGAGCCAACCGGACTCCTTGACGACGAGACCGCAGAGTCGAGTGAATGAAGAGGGGTCGTCGGAGCCCTCCGAGCACCTGGATCCCTCCCCGTCATCGGGTAGGCGCAGGGGCGCGCGCTGGATGCTCAAGCTCCTGGTCTCGGTGGCTCTCATCGGCTGGATTCTCTCGAGGGCCGACCTGGGTGAGGTGGGGGCGGCGCTGCTCGGCGCAGACCTTCGGTTGGTGGCTGCCGCTCTCGCCCTCAATGTGGTGGGCTGGACCCTCAGCATCGGACGCTGGCGGCTCCTCCTGAAGGCCCGGGGCGTCGTGGTGTCGCCCCTTCGGATGCTGCAGGCCTACCTTTCAGCCGTCTTCTTCAACAACCTGCTCCCGTCTACTGTGGGGGGAGACTCGTTGCGCATGTACGAGTCCTGGCGTTGGGGCGCCGGAAAGGCAGGTGCCGTCGCCGTGGTGGGAGTGGACCGCCTCATGGGGATCCTGGTGCTCCTGGGCTTTGCGGTGGTGGCCCTCCTGCTGGCACCCCAGGTGGTGGAAGAGCTTCCCTACCTCCCGCTCTGGGTTGGAGGGGGGGCCCTGGGCATCCTGGGGATTGCGGGCCTGGGGCTCCTGCCCGTCCCTCGTGTGCGGCGCTGGATCGAGGAGAGATTGCACTTCTTGCCGATCTCCTTGGTTCGCCCCCTCAAGAACTTCGGTGGAGCCCTGCAGAGTTTTCGGGACCAGCCCCAGGCGCTCTGGGGGGCCCTCGGCCTTTCGACCCTCCTTCAGCTCAACGTCATCGTCCACTTCTATCTCATCGCGCTTTCCCTCTCCCTCGACCTCTCCTTCGCCGCCTTCTTTCTGGTCATCCCCATCGTCCTCGCTCTCATGGCCATCCCCATCTCCGTCAATGCCATAGGGATCCGCGAGAACGCCTTCGTATTCTTTCTCGGACTCTTCGGTGTGGCTCTGGGCGACGCCCTGGCCTTCGCCTGGATCGGGTTCGGCCTGGTGCTCGTCCAGGGCGCGCTGGGCGGGATCGTCTACGCGCTGCGCCCGAGGATGTGATCGACCCCCAGTGAGGCCTCTGGTACGGTTCGTGCTTTCACCCAGGTAAGCTGGGCGTGGGCTCCGATCCAGTTCGCACCTCTCCCACCGTACCCACCGACTGAAACAACGAGGGTCCGTGAACGATACTCCGAATACCCCGGGGCAAGCTCGGCGTACGCCCTCCGCCCAGGGGGAGGCATCGCGCGCCGTCGCGCTCATCCGCATCGGGATCTCGCTCACACTCCTGGTCTGGCTCCTTTCCCGCGCCGATCTGGCGTCGGTGATGGAGGTGCTCGTGAATGCCGACGTGAGGCTGCTCGCAGCGGCCTTCGGTCTCAACCTCATGGGATGGACCCTCAGCGTGACCCGCTGGCGCTTGCTCCTGCGAGCCCGGGGGGTGGTCGTCTCCTTTGACACCACCCTTCGCTCCTACCTCACCGGGATCTTCTTCAACAATCTTCTCCCCTCCACGGTGGGTGGGGACTCGGTCCGGATCTATGACTCCTGGCGTTGGGGCGCCGGGAAGGCAGGGGCCGTGGCGGTGATCGGGGTGGACCGGCTCACCGGACTTCTGGCCCTCCTTTCTCTGGCGGTGGTGGCGGTGGTGCTGGCGCCCCAGTTGCTCAGCGGGATCCCGCTCCTCCGCCTCTGGATCCTCCTGGGGGCGCTGGGCCTGGTGACTGTGGCCGGGATCGCCCTGATCCCGGACGCCCGGGCGCGCGCCTGGATCCGACCCCTCTTGAGGTGGACGGCCCCTGCGTTCGTCCGCCGCATGGCCGAGAAGCTGTCCGGCAGCCTCCGGGCCTTCAGGGATCAGCCCCGGGTGGTGCGGAGAAGCCTGGCCATCTCCCTGGTTCTCCAGGTGACCGTGGTGCTCCACGCCTTCCTTCTCACTCGGGCGCTGGGGTTGCAGGTTCCCCTCATGGCCCTCTTCTTCATCATGCCGGTGGCCCTTGTCATCATGTCGGTGCCCTTCTCCGTGAACGCCATCGGGATCCGCGAGGGAGTGTTCGCCTTCTTCCTTGGCCTCTTCGGAGTTTCGCTCTCCGGAGCGCTGGCCTTCTCCTGGCTGGCCTTCGGTTTCATTCTCCTGCAGGGAGCCATCGGCGGTGTGGTCTACGCCTCCGGTCGTCGGGGCCGGAGTCAGGAAGCAGACGACATGGTGACACCTTCACTCCAGGACGCCTACCAGGAATGACCGAAGAGGCTCGGAACTCGCCTGAGCGCCGGCTCCTCGTCGTGGCCTATCATGCACCCCCGGGTCGAGCCGTGGGCGGATTGCGATGGTGGGGGCTCTCCAGGCACCTGGCGCTCCGGGGATGGCGGGTGCACCTCATCACCTCGCAGGAGGGAGCCGCTCTGGAGGAGGTCCCCTCCGGAATGACGGTGGAGGAGGTGCCGCCCCTCGTCACCCCCGATCAGGCCTACCGTGCGCTCAAGAAGAAGCTGCGAACGCGGCTGGGGAAGGGGACCGGATCGTCGGATCGGGCACAGGGGCAGCGCGGCGGAGCCTTGGACCCGGAGGCCCGAAAGGGGGCTCCCGGCCAGGACCTGAAGGGGAGGAGGGGACCTCTCGGAAGGCTCCGACGGGACCTCGGGGGCGTCCTGGCCTTTCCCGACGAGGGACAGGGCTGGATCCTCCCTGCGAGTCGAGCCGTCCGGCGAGCCCATGACCAGTGGGCGCCCTCGGTCATGGTGAGCACGGGTCCGCCCCATTCGGTCCACCTGGCGGCGATCTGGGGACGACGGCCCGGCCTGTCAGTGCCCTGGGTCGTCGACTTCCGGGACGCCTGGTCCGATGTGGCCCGGGCCCACCTCGACGTCTCGTGGGCCCCCATGATGTTTTCCCGTCTCGAGGCCTCGGTCATCGGGGCGGCCGATCACGCCCTCACCACGACCCCCGAGCTGGCCGAGATCTATCGGCGGAGGTTTCCCGGTTCCCGGGTCACCTTCCTTTCCAACGGTATCGACCTGGCCGGTCTCCCCGCAGCGGTCGACCCCGGGTCCCCTGAGCCATCCGGACCCCGGGAGTTCCACGTCATGCACCTGGGCACGCTCTACCTGAATCGCGATCCCTTGCCCACGGTCCGGGGATTCGGCGCCTTCCTCCGCACCCTCCCGGAATCCGAGCGGAGCCGCGCACGGCTCAGCTTCATCGGAACGGTGCGGGAGAGCTTCCGTGCCCGGATCGAGGCGGTGGCTCGGGAAGAGGGCGTGCACGAACTTGTGGAGATGCCTGGACCGGTACCGCGGGACGAAGCCCTTCGCATCCTTTCCCGGGCCTCGGTCTCCCTGGTCCTCGCCCAGAACCAGGAGACCGCCGTGCCGGCCAAGATCTACGAGGCGGCGGGGCTGGAGATTCCGGCCCTGGTGGTCACCGAGTCGGGGAGTGCCTCGGCCGGGGCCGGGCGCAGGCTGGGGGCAAGGGTCCATGACCCCGACGACATCCAGGGGATGGCGGGATCCCTCAGGGCGGCCTGGTCCGGGGAGTGGACCGGGGCCCTTCCCCCGGGGGTCAGCGTCGACTACCGGGAGCTGTCAGTGGATGCGGAGAACCTTCTGACCCGGACCGCTCGGGATCGGTAGCCCGGGGACTGGCGGGAGCCTCGGGGTCCGTTCCTTCAGTTTCCTTCCATTCCCGGAGTTCGGCCAGCTCGGCCGAGCCCAGGAGCCGATACCCCTTCTGCCTGGGGGCGTTCACGTGGACGATGATCTCTCCGATCAGGCCCAGGGCGATGGACTGGACTCCCAGCACGACGAAGAGCGCCCCCAGGAGCAGGAGAGGGCGATCGGCGATGGCCTGGCCCTGGATCCGGTCGATCAGGAGCGAGAGCATGATGAGGCCGCCGGCGAAGGTCGCGCCGGCACCCACGAGGCCGAAGAATCGGAGGGGCTTCTCGGTAAAGCGGATCAGGAAGAAGAGCCCGAGCACATCGAGGATGCGACGGAGGTACACCCCGGGGGAGTAGATGCGGGGCTGGCGGTCCTCGGGGTGCTGCGCGGTATCCACCTCCTCCACCCGGTATCCGTCTCGCATGGCCACGAGGGGCAGGAACCGGTGGAAATCTCCGTACAGGGGGAGCGCCTCGAAGACGTCGCGCCGCATGGCGCGGACCCCGCAGGCCACGTCTCGCACCCGTCGTCCGCCCATAGAGCGGACCATGGCGTGGAAGACCCGGTTCTGGATCCGATTCAACCAGGAGTCCTTACGCGGCCAGCGGCGGGCCACGCACATGGGCGCTCCCTCGACGACCGGCAGGATCACCCGAGGCAGCTCGTCGGCCTCGATGCGGGGATAGGCCGGGAGGGTCAGGAGGAGGTTGTGGGCGGCCATGGCCACACCGGCGCTCAGCAGCCCGGTCTCGCCCACCGAGGCGTTGGCGATCCCGGTCTCGATGGGCTCGCCCTGGCCCATGAGCTCATCCAGGGCGCCGAGGAGCGAAGCGTTCCCCGGAGTCGTGACGAAGATGAATTCGGCGTCGAAGCCGGCCTCCCGGAGGGGCCCGGAGAACTCCCGGTAGATCCGGTCCAGCGGCGAGGGTCGTTCGGACACGGGAACGACGACGCTGAGCTTTCGGGCTCCTTGGTTCGGGGTCGAAGGGCCGTGTGCGATCGGGGTCATCCGTCCTCCCGGGCTGAATAGGTGCCGCCGGACCGCGTGGCCACGAGCGGGGAGAGGGGCTGAAGGCCCCTTCGTCCGTGGAAGAGGGCGGCTTCGGCCAGGAGGCCGAGCATGACCAGGTAGATGGTGAGCCCGAAGAGGATGACGGTCACCGAGGGAAAGATGAAGATCGTTCGGCCGTAGACGAAGACGGTGATCAACGATCGGACCGCGAAGGCCCCCGAGAGGCTGAGGGCCGCCACGGAGAGGAGTCCGAAGAGGAGAAGAGGGCGTTCTCGGAACGACCGGATCGACTTGATGACGAGGAGGTCCGAGAGCACCTTCCAGGTCCGGGAGAGGCCGTACTTGCTCTGGCCGTGTTGCCGAGCATGATGGCGCACGGGGATCTCCGCGACTCTGGCCCCCGCCGTGGCCACGGCGATGGCGGGGATGAAACGGTGCATGTCCGAGTAGAGGTGAAACCGCCGCACCAGCTCGCTCCTGTATGCCTTCAGCGAGCAGCCGTTGTCCCGGATGGGCACGCCCGTGAGCAGGCGGATGATGCGATTTGCGAACCAGGAAGGGATCTTGCGGGTCAGAAGTCGGTCCTTCCGGTTGAGCCGATAGCCCGTGACCAGGTCGTAGCCTTCGCCCAGTTTCTCGACCAGACGGGGAATGTCCGCAGGGTCGTTCTGGAGGTCCCCGTCCATGCTCACCACCACGGCACCCCGAGCATGGTCGAACCCGGCCTGCATGGCCGTGGTCTGTCCGTAGTTTCGGGCCAGGTAGAGGGGGCGTACCCGGGGATCGTCATCGGCCAGCTCCATCAGGAGCTTCCGGGTCCCGTCCGTGCTTCCGTCGTCCACCAGGAGGAGCTCCCACTCTCCCTCATCCTCCAGCGCGTCTCTCACCTTCTGCACGAGGATGGGCAGACTCTCCACCTCGTTGAAGATGGGAACGACCACGGAAAGGTGGGGGGCGAGGGAGGTCATGGGCTGGACGTTCGAGGGACGTTCTGAGTTGTGACTCGGCACACTTCACTGACAGGACAAGGTGCAGGAATCGGACCAGTGCCCGGCCCAGGACCTCCGGACGAAGGGTTCGAACACCCGACCCGGAGCACGAAACTTGCCTCCCTATAGTAATCGGTTGAATCCTACGGTGCGGGGCCGAGGCCGCAAGTGTGCGGCACCGTCACCGATTTGACCTATGGCGCTTGATCCCGGAGAATCGCGGTCGTGACTCCCCTGAAGGTGCTCCTCATCGCCCCCCAACCGTTCTACAGCGCCCGGGGTACCCCGATCGCCGTTCGGATGCTCGCCGAGGCGTTGGGGGCTGCGGGTCACCAGGTCGACCTCCTGACCCTTCCCCACGGGGAGGACGTGGACCTTCCCGGCGTTCGGATCCTCCGGGTCTCGGCCCTTCCCGGCGTCACGAGCGTGCCCATCGGTCCGTCGTTCCGGAAGGCGGGGTACGATGTCAAGCTCCTTTCCCGGGCGGCCCGCCTCCTCCGGTCCCGGGAATACGATGTGATTCACGGAGTCGAGGACGGGGCCCTCATCGCCTGGGTCCTGTCCCGTACACGAGTGGCCACGCCCTACATCTACGACATGGACTCCCACATGAGCTCGCAGGTCCATGAGCGGGGCCGTCTCTATGGAGGTCTGGCCGGAGTCTTCCATGCGGTGGAAGGGCGTGCGCTCCGAGGTGCCGTAGGCGTGCTTGCGGTATGTCCGGCCCTCGTGGAGGTGGCTCGGGAGCACCAGGTGATCGGGCAGGTGGCGCTCCTCCCCGACACTCCCCTCCAGAGCGGCGACGAGGTGGTGCCGGATCCGGAGGTCGAGGCGCTGGGAGCCCTCAGGGTGCTGTACGTGGGCAACCTGGAGAAATACCAGGGCATCGAGCTCCTCATCCAGGGGTTCCCGGACGTCGTGGCCGCCCACCCCGAAGCACGGCTCATCGTGGTGGGGGGCAGGCCCGAAAATATCCGCCGCTACCTGCATCGAACCGAGGAGTTGGGGATCGGGGACTCGGTGATTTTTCTCGGCCCCCGCCCCCTGGAGCGCCTGGGGCCCATTCTGGCTGCGGCGGATATTCTCGTCTCCCCCCGACTCAAGGGGGTGAACACCCCCATGAAGATCTACAGCTACCTGGAATCCGGTCGCCCCGTGGTGGCCACCCGGCTCCGGACCCACACCCAGGTCCTGACCGACGACGTGGCCTGCCTGGTGCCGGCCGACGCCGCGGGGGTGAGCCGGGGGATCCTCCGGCTGGCCGCCGACCCGGAGCTGCGAGACGCCATGGGGTCGAGGGCGCGCCGGTACGTCCGGGCCGAGTTCGGTCCCCAACGGTTCCGGCAGCGCCTCCTCGACTTCTACGAGGAGGTGGCGGCCCGGATCGTTCCCCGGGAGCGGAACTCAGGGACCGGTTCCGCTGCGGGTCGGACCGAGACCTGATCGATGCGAAGCCGGATTTCGCCGTGAGTCGCGATCGACCCACGCCGGACGCAACGCCGTTGTTGCGCTCCCGCGGCATTTCGGAGGAGTTCGACGACAAGGCGAAGCGGTATGAGGACGACCGACTGGGCCCGTGGTACCAGGCCCAGGGCCGGTGGCTCCTGGAGGAGCTGGGTTCCGTGGCGGGACCGGTGGTCGATGTGGGGTGCGGCACCGGTTGGTTCTTGAGAGAGTTGGTGAGGACCCAGTCCGGGATCCGTGGCGTCGGAGTGGATCTCTCTTCGGGCATGGTGGAGGAGGCCCGACGGCGCGCCGCGGCTGAGGGGTCTTCCTCGCTCCGGTTCGTGGAGGCCGACTGGGAGGGGCCGGAGGTGGAGGACCGGATCGCCCTGCACCTGGACGCTCCCCCCGAGCTCGTGACCTGCATCAGCGCCTTCCACTACTTCGCCGACCCGAGCGCGGCGCTGGCTCGGATGCGGCGCGTGCTCGCTCCCGGGGGCCGCGTGTTCATCATCGAGCGGGCGATGGACGGTTCGACCATGACGAAGATCTGGGACCTCCTCCACCGATACGTGATCCGCGACGGTGTGGAGTTCCACGACTCCCAGGGGCTCATGGAGATGATGGAGACGGCCGGCTTCACCGAGGTCGAGAGGGTGGACGACCGGCGGAAGCTGCTCTGGAAGGGAAAGCTCTACACGGCCCTGACCCTGGTGTCGGGGCGAGCGCCCGAAGGATCCACGGCCTCCGAGGGGTCCACTGGCCACGACGCATTCGACAACGACCGGTAGCGGTCGTTCATCTGAACCTGATCGAACGAGGCAGGACCATGGGTGGGACGGACACCGAAGCTCAGGGCGCCGCCACGGCCGGGGACGCACCCTGGCACGTGGCCGATCCGGCCGTCGAGGACAACGGACCCCGGCGGGCCACCAGGGACTGGGCCTCGCTCCTCGAGGGGAAGCGGTTCCTGGTGACCGGAGCCGGCGGCTTCATCGGAGGGCATCTCTTCCGCACCCTTTCGAAGCTGGGCCTGGACGTCCGGGGCACGGTCCTCCACCCCGAGGAGGCGGCCATCCTCCGGGGGCGGGGATACGACGCCCAGGTCCTGGACCTGGCGTCGTCCGGGGAGTGGGACGAGCTCCTCGAGGGGGTGGACGTGGTCTTCCACGTGGCGGCCCGATTCCAGGAGACCGAGGACGGAGAGGACGTCTACGACGAGGTGAACCACCTGGGAGCGCTGAAGCTGGCGCGGACCGCGGCCCGGGTGGGAACCGAGCGATTCGTCCACTGCAGCACCGTCGGGGTGCACGGCGACGTGAAGGAGATCCCTGCCACCGAAGAGAGCCCCTTCAATCCCATGGACCTCTACCACCGGACCAAGCTGAAGGGAGAGTTGGCCATCCTTCGGTTTGCCGAGGAGCTGCCGTCGGACGGGATGGTGGTGACGGTGAATCGCCCCGCCATGGTCTACGGCCCGGGCGACCGGCGAATGCTGAAGCTCTTCAAGATGATCGCCTCGGGACGCTTCCGCATGATCGGCTCCGGCGAAGTGCTGGCCCACCTGGGGTACATCGATGACCAGACCGAATCCTTCCTCCTCGGGATCGTGGCTCCCCGGGAGTCCGTGCACCTGAGGGCCTTCAACATCGCTTCGGCCAAACCGTTGACACTGAACGAGCTCGCGACGCTCATTGCCGACGAAGTCGGAGTGACCCTTCCCAGCTTCAAGGTGCCGGTGGCTCCGGTGTGGGGAGCCGCCTGGCTCTGCGAGATGCTCTGCAAGCCCTTCGGGATCCAGCCTCCCCTCTTTCGGA
>SKKH01000127.1 GCA_007121555.1 Gemmatimonadota bacterium
AAGTTCACCGAGGTGGGGTACGTGGGTCGCGACGTGGAGTCCATGATCCGTGACCTGGTCGACACCGCCATCAACCTGGTGCGGGCCGAGCGGGAGGACGAAGTCCAGGGGACGGCCGAGGACCGGGCGGAGGACCGGCTTCTGGACCTGCTCCTCCCCCCGATGGGATCAGGGGGGTCGGGGAAGGGAGCGGGCCGCTCGACCCCCGGGACCCAGGGCGCCCCCCTGGGAAGGGTGGAGACGGTGAAGCGGCCGCTGGAGCCCGAGGAGGATCCCGGGGAGAGCTCGGGTCCCTCGCGGACGGTCTTCGTGGCCGGGCCCAGTGGGGTCGCGGCCACCCCCCAGGGGGAGCGCGGGTCGGACTCCGGGGATGCCGGCTCCGGCGGATCTTCCAGCACCTCGGAGGTCCCCCGGGAAGAGCTCACGCTGGAGGAGCGGAGAGCCCGGACCCGGGCCAAGCTGAAGCGCCTCCTGGACGACGGGAAGCTGGAGGACCGTATGGTGGAGATCGAGGTGGACCAGAGCCCGAACCTGGATGGGATGATGGTGCCCATGGGGGTCGAGGGGATGGACCACAACTTCACCGACATGCTCCAGGAGATGCTCCCCAAGCGGACCAAGCGCCGAACCGTGAAGGTGTCCGAGGCCCGCCGGGTCCTGATCCAGGAGGAGCTGGACCGGTTGGTGGACATGGACGAGGTGATCAACGAGGCCCTGGACCGGACCGAGGAGTCCGGGATCGTCTTCCTCGACGAGATCGACAAGGTGGCGGGAGAGCGAGGCGGCGCAGGTCCCGACGTGAGCCGGGAAGGGGTCCAGCGGGACCTTCTCCCGGTGGTGGAGGGATCCAACGTCCAGACCAAGTACGGCCTGGTGCGCACCGATCACATCCTCTTCATCGCGGCCGGGGCCTTCCATGTGGCCAAGCCCTCGGACCTGATCCCGGAGCTGCAGGGCCGCTTCCCGATCCGGGTGGAGCTCAAGTCGCTGGATGAAAGCGACTTCGTCAAGATCCTGAAGGAGCCCCAGAACGCGTTGCCCCATCAGTACCGTGCCCTCCTCGCGACCGAGGGTGCGTCTCTCGAGTTCACCGATGATGGGGTGGCGGAGTTGGCGCGGATCGCCGCCAGGCTCAACGACCGGATGGAGAACATCGGGGCGCGGCGGCTCCAGACCGTCATGACCACGCTCCTGGAGAGCGTTCTCTTCGACCTTCCCGAATCGGAGGCGACGGAGATCCGCATCGACGCGGAGTACGTGCAACGGGAGCTGGCCTCCATCGTGGAGGACGAGGACCTCCGCAAGTATATTCTCTGACTTCGTGGGGGGCGTCCGACGCCTCCCTGCGTTCCGACGCCTCTGTCCCGTGCCCTGAGCGACGACCGCCATGCCCGGTGAATCCCGGATCGACCCTGCCCTGCGACACTTTCTGACCCTTCGGGACCTGGCTCCAGGAGAGCTGGACGACCTCCTGGAACTGGGTCATCGCCTCAGCGAGGGAGAGGTGCCGCCCCGTCCCCTGGAGGGCCGGAGCGTGGCGCTGGTGTTCCAGAAAAGCTCCACCCGCACCCGGGTCTCCTTCGAGGTGGGGGTGCATCGCCTGGGAGGGAAGGGGATCTTCCTGTCGGACCGGGACAGCCAGATCGGACGGGGAGAGCCGCTGTCGGATACTGCCCGGGTCCTGTCGACCTACGTCGACGGCATCATGATCCGCACCTTCGGTCATGACAAGCTCGAGGAGCTGGCCCGCCACTCGCGGGTTCCGGTCATGAACGGGCTGACCGACCGCTTCCACCCCTGCCAGCTCCTGGCCGACCTCCTCACCCTCCGGCAGAACTTCGGCGCGTCGGCGCTGCCCGGACTCCGGGTGGCCTGGTTCGGCGATGGCAACAACATGGCGAACTCCTGGCTCCTCGCCGCTGGACTTCTGGGCTTCGAGCTTCGACTCGCCGTACCGGAGGGCTACGATCCCGACGGAGAGGCGCTGGCGTGGGCCGGGGAACGCACCCGCATCGTCCTGACCCGGGATCCCGAGGAGGCGGCCGAGGAGGTCCATGTGCTCACCACCGACGTCTGGGCCTCCATGGGGCAGGAGGAGGAAGCGGCGCAGCGAGAGGCCGACTTCGCTTCCTTCCAGGTGAACGAGCGTCTGGCCGAGCGGGCCCGGGACGACCACATCTTCCTGCACTGCCTGCCGGCCCACCGGGGTGAGGAGGTGACGGCCCAGGTCATGGATGGGCCCCATTCCCGTATCTTCCAGGAGGCGGAGAACCGCCTTCACGCCCAGATGGCCCTCATGATTCACCTCTTCCGGACTGCTGACGGATGACCGAGATACTCCAGAACACACCCCTCGACAAGGAGCACCAGGTTCTCAAGGCGAAGATGGTGCCCTTCGCCGGCTACCGGATGCCCATCCAGTATCCCACCGGGATTCAGGCGGAGCATCGGGCGGTCAGGGAGGGGGCGGGCCTCTTCGACGTTTCGCACATGGGAGAGATCTACGTGGACGGTCGTCACGCCCTGGCGCTGGTCCGGAAGGTGGGGGCGAATGACGCCGGGACTCTCGAGGTAGGCCAGGCTCAGTACTCGGCGTTGTGCGCGGAGGACGGGACCGTCATCGACGACCTCCTGGTGTATCGGGTGGACGACTCCAGGTACCTGCTGGTCGTGAACGCCTCGAACCGCGAGACGGACCTGGCGTGGATCCGGTCCCATGCGCGGGGCATGAACGTCAAGATCCACGACCGGAGCGATCAGACCGCCCTCCTGGCCTTCCAGGGCCCTCGCGCGGCCGAGTTCCTGAATCCCCTCACGGATCTGGATCTCGACGACATGGGCTACTTCCGATTTGGCATCGGTCGGGTCGTGGGGGTCGACGCCCTCGTGGCAAGGACCGGCTACACCGGGGAAGACGGCTTCGAGATCTATCATCCGGCAGAGCGGGCGTCCCACGTCTGGCGCGCCATCCTCGATCAGGGCAAGCGGGAAGGGGTCATCCCCGTGGGTCTGGGCGCCCGGGACACCCTGCGCCTCGAAGTGGGCTATCCGCTCTACGGCAACGATCTGAGTCGGGAGTATACCGCCCTTGAATCCGGGCTCGGCTGGGTGGTGAAGCTCGATCGCGGGGACTTCATCGGGAGGACCGCGCTCCTCGAGGAGAAGGAGCGGGGTCCTCGCCGGAAGCTCGTCGGCATTCGACTCACCGAAAAGGGCTTTCCCCGGCCTGGATATCCCCTTCTGGTCGACGGCGAGGAGGTGGGGGTCGTGACCTCGGGCACCCTGAGTCCTTCGCTGGGACAGGGGATCGCCATGGGCTACCTGCCGGCCGAGATGGCGGCAAAGGGGACCGAGGTGGCCGTTCGCATCCGGAACCAGGATGTGCCGGGGGTGGTCCAGCGGCCACCTTTCTACACGGACGGCTCCATCCGTCGCTGATGCCGGACCAGGCGTCGGCGAGGGGCGCTCCCCTCCGGGTGGGGATTCTCACGGTGAGCGACCGGGTGTCCCGGGGCGAGGCCGAGGACCGGAGTGGGCCCGCCATCGAGGCGTGGTGCAGCGCCCAGGGGTTCGAGGTGACCCGGTCCGGGGTCGTGGGCGACGGGACGGCGAACATCGTACCGGTGCTGACCCGCTGGGCCGACGGAGGTGAGGTGGAGTTGGTCCTCACCACCGGTGGGACCGGGTTCACCCCTCGGGACCGGACGCCCGAGGCGACCCAGGCCGTCCTGGACCGGGAGGCCGTGGGGGTGGCCGAGGCGCTGCGGCGGAAGGGAGAGACCGAAACCCCCTTCGCCGTCCTCTCCAGGGGGAGGGTGGGCCTCCGGGGGCGGTGCCTCATCGTGAACCTCCCTGGAAGTCCCTCCGGAGTCGCCGACGGTCTCGAGGCCCTTGAGCCTCTCCTCCGCCACGGGTCGCTCCTGGCCCGCGGGCACCCGGACGACCACGCCCCCCCTCCGAGTCCGGGAGAGGGGTGATCCATGGCGGACACCATCCTCGTCTCCACCCACCGGATCGATGTCGCCGGCCGCATCCGTGAGGCTCTCGAGGACCGAGGTTTCCGGGTGGACCTGGTCCCGGGGGTGGAGCAGTTGGATCTGGCCCCCGATCCCATCCTGGCCATCCTCACCGGTGGCGATGAGGAGTGGGTCCGGGCGATCCGCGACCGGATGGGCCTCCCCTTCTTCACCATCCTTCCCGGACCGGATGGAGCGGCTCGGGGACGCGCCCTGGGGGCGGAGTCGGCCTTCGGAGCCCATCCCGATCCCGAGGAGGTGGCGGGCGGCGTGCACCGGGCCATGGAACGGGTGCGTCTCCGGGAAGCCACCGGGATCGTGGGAGCCACCGAGGTCATGCAGGAGGTGCTGGAGCGCATCGTTCAGGTCGCCCCGTTTCCCTCCACGGTGCTCGTCACCGGAGAGTCCGGCACGGGAAAGGAACTGGTGGCCCGCGGGATCCACCACCTGTCGCCTCGCCGGCCCCGAGCCTTCCTGGCGGTGAATGTGGCGGCCCTCACCGACAGCCTCCTCGAGAGTGAGCTGTTCGGACATGAGAAGGGGGCCTTCACCGGTGCCATCGACTCCCGGCGAGGCTTCTTCGAGCTGGCCCACCAGGGGAGCCTCTTCCTGGACGAGATCGGGGAGATGCCCCTCCCCACCCAGACCAAACTCCTCCGGGTGCTGGAGCGGGGAGAGTTTCTCCGGGTGGGGGGAGAGAAGCCCCGGGAGGCCGACGTCCGGATCATCGCCGCCACGAACCGGGATCTCAGGGCCCAGGTGGCTTCGGGGGATTTCAGGCGGGATCTCTACTATCGGTTGAACGTGCTCAGCATCGAGCTGCCTCCCCTTCGACGCCGGCGCGACGACGTCCCCCTCCTCATCGACCACTTCGTACGGGAGCTCTCGCAGCGGATGGACCGGCCCTTCCCCGGGATCACCGATCGGGCCATGGAGGTGCTGAAGGCCTATGACTGGCCGGGAAACGTGCGGGAGCTCCGGAATCTGGTGGAGAGCATGGTGGTCCTGTCGCCTGGACGGGAGATCGAGCCGGCCGACATTCCCCGGGAGATCCGGTTTCCGCGAGAAGGTCCCCGCCTCCTGCCTCCGCCCCGAAACTCGAGCACGACCGCGGAACAGGTCCGCCAGGAGGTGGAAAGGGACCGGGCAGAGGTGGGAGACGCCGGAGGCGTCGGGACTGGAAACAAGGCCGGGCCCGTGGCACTCTCTGGCGAGGAGGGCCAGGACCGGGAGGGAACCGCCCGGATTCGCCCCGAGCTGGAACTCGTCTTCCGAACCCTCCTCGAGCTCCGGATGGACATGGATCAACTCCGCCGGGAGTTCGAGGCCTACCGGGAGGAGGTGGACGACCGTCTTCTGGACGCCGAGTCCGCGAGCTGGGCCCTCCCGGGGGGATCCGGGGTGGAGGTGAGTGTGAGCTCACCTGGGCCCGAGGTGGGCGCCGGAGGAGGATCGCAGGACCCGGAGGCGAGTGAGCGGACCTCCGGCGGCTCCGATGATCCGGACTCCGAGGGATCCGGGGCCCACGCCGTTGAAGGGGAGGGGGACGACGACGGGCCCGTGGTCTTCCGGCCGGGGATGACCATGGATGACCTGGAGGCCGAAGCCATTCGGCTCATGTTGGAGCACACCGACGGAAACCGACGCAAGGCGGCCGAGCAGCTGGGAATCGGAGAGCGGACCCTCTACCGAAAGCTCAAACGGTACGGGATCGACGGATAGGTGAGAGTCGTCGGTCCCTCGCCGGATCTCCGACTCACCACACTGGACGTCTGATCGGAAGGTGAGGCGCAGCCGTGCGCGCAACGCGGCTCGCCCCACCCTCCGATCAGATGTCTAGGGAAATAGCGGGGGCGGGGGACGGCCTTCGACCCGGGCCCGGATCCGAAAGCGCTCCGCCTGCACCTGGGTAAGGATGCGCTCCCAGCTCCGGTCGCGGACCTCCTGGTACTCCACCTCCAGGGCGCCTTCCAGATCCACATCCGGCGGGAAGGCGTAGACGGCCATGAGGGTCTCCCTGGGCCCCACCTGCTGTCGGGTCCATCGGGGGGTCACGGCACGGATCGCCACGGGACGGTAGCGTAGGCCGCGACTGACCAGGGTCAGGTCTTCGGGTTCGAAGGAGATCCGAGTGGGTTCGGAGTGGACGGCCACGAGGAAGAGCTGAAAGGCCACCGCCGAGCCCGTTCGCTCCCGGAAGATCCTCTGATGCCCCGTTCGGATCGCCGAGAGCCGCTCGTAGGTGTCCGGGGCGGTGACGCGGATGACCCCTTCGTCCAGCGGGGTGACCCGAAGCTGGAGATCACCTCGCCGGAGGTAGACCGAGACCTCATGCTGGCGCAGGGTACCCAGTCCGACCCTCTCGGCCTCGACGGAGTCGGGTCCCGTGAGTGCGCCCGGATCTTCTCCGGAGGTCGCCTCGGAGGTGGCGGCGGATCGAGGCGTGGACGGATCAGGCCCCTCGAAGAGGAGCCCGCAGCCGGTGGGGGCCAGGACGAGGCCGATGGCCATGGCGGCGGCGGTCACTGCACGGCCGAGCCCCGACGTCACGCCCACCCTCCCTTCGTGGTGCCCACCCCGGGCGACGGTGGGGTTCCACCATCCAGGTCGCTGAGAAGATCATCCATGGAAGCCAGGAGGACCTCTCTCCCCTCCCCGGTCTTCGACGAGAAGGGAATCACCTGCTCGGGCGCGAGTCCCAGAGCTTCGGGAAGGGTCCGGAGTCGGGTGCTCCGCTCCGACCGGGAGAGCTTGTCGATCTTGGTGAGGGCCACCAGGGCGGGCACCTTCAGGGACGCCAGGTAGCGGAGCATCTGGAGGTCGCTCTCCGTCGGGTCCCGTCGGGCATCCACCAGCTGCACCACGGCTCGGGGGCCGTCGGGACGCGAGAGATACCCTTCGACCAGGCGGGCCCAGTCGTCGCGCATCTGGTCCGGGACCTTGGCGAAGCCGTATCCGGGAAGGTCCACCAGGAAGAAGCGGTCGTTGACCTGGAAGAAGTTCACGGCCCGGGTCTTTCCGGGTCGAGCGGACACGTGGGCCATCTTCTTCCTGGTGCGAAGCAGGAGGGTGTTGATCAGCGAGGACTTTCCCACATTGGATCGTCCGGCGAAGGCGATCTGGGGAAGGCTCCCCGGAAGGGCGGCCCCCGGATCGACGATGGTTCCCGCGTACTCCACGCTCTGGATCTTCACGGTGGGGCTCCCTGCGCCGTCCTACTGTGAGATGCGGAGGGCGCCGTCCAGAGGCCCTCCCGGATGCTCGGGATCTCCTACCCGCGTGGACCCCGGCAGGGTCATTTCCCGGCCGAACACCTCGTCCAGGACCTGATCCATCCGGTCCACCAGGCAGAACTCCAGTCGCCGGGTCACCTCGACGGGAAGACGTTCCAGTACCGCCCCATTTCCCGCAGGCAGGACCACCGTCGTCATTCCGGTGCGGTGAGCGGCGACCACCTTCTCGCGGATCCCTCCCACCGGCAGCACCCTTCCCCGGAGGGTGATCTCTCCGGTCATGGCCACCCGGGGGCGGGTCGGGAGTCCGGTGAGGGCCGAGACCAGGGCGGCGGCGATGGTCACCCCCGCCGAGGGCCCGTCCTTGGGGGTGGCGCCTTCAGGGATGTGGATGTGGATGTCCACCTCCCGGTGGAATCCGGGGCGGAGTCCCAGGAGGCGAGCCCTGGCTCGGGCGAAGGTGAAGGCGGCCACCGCCGACTCCTTCATGACGTCGCCCAGAGTACCGGTGAGCTGGATCGAGCCGGAGCCGGGGACCACCGCGACCTCCACCTCGAGGGTGTCCCCTCCCACCTGTGTCCAGGCGAGTCCGGTGGCGATCCCCACCCGATCCTCCGAATCGGTCCCGGGGTCACGGCGATGGGGCGGAGGGCCCAGAAGACCTTCCAGGTCCTCGGGATGCAGAGTCTCAGCCCCGACCCGGTTCCGGGTCCCGTCCGCCACCCCCCGGGCCACCTTCCGGGCCATCCGCGCCAGGCAGCGATCCAGCTCCCGCACCCCCGCTTCCCTGGTGAACCCCTCGATGACCCGATCCACGGCCCCGTCGGTCAGGTGAAGGCGGCCGGGTTCGAGCCCGTGGTCGCGGAGCTGAGCGGGAAGGAGAAACCGGTGGGCGATCACCCGCTTCTCGGTGTCCAGATAGCCCGGGATCCGGATCACCTCCATCCGGTCCCGGAGGGCACCGGGGATTCCGGCCAGGGTGTTGGCCGTGGCGATGAAGAGCGCTCCGGAGAGATCCACCTCCAGCTCGAGGAAGTGATCCCGGAAGCTCCGATTCTGCTCCGGATCGAGCACCTCGAGCAGGGCTGCCGCCGGATCGCCGTGGCCGTCCCGGGCCACCTTGTCGACCTCATCCAGGAGGAAGACCGGGTTGGCCGATCCGGCCTGGCGCAGACCCTGGATCACTCGTCCGGGGAGGCTGCCCACATAGGTCCTCCGGTGTCCCCGGATCTCGGCCTCGTCCCGGATCCCGCCGAGGGAGACCCGAACGAAGCGGCGCTCCAGGGCCCGAGCGATACTTCGCCCCAGCGAGGTCTTTCCGACTCCCGGAGGGCCCACCAGGCACAGCACCGGCCCTCGCAGTTCGCCCACGAGGGAAAGCACAGCGATGTGGTCCAGGATCCGGTCCTTCACCTCGTCGAGGCCGTAGTGCGCCTCCTCCAGGACCTGCCGGGCGTGGTCCACCTCTGCGTTGTCCCGGGTGCGCCGGGTCCAGGGGAGGCTGAAGATCCAGTCCAGGTAGTTGCGGATGACCCCCGACTCGGGGGAGGAGGGGGAGAGGCGCCGGAGGCGGTCCAGCTCCCGGCGAGCCCGGGCCCCCACCTCGTCGGGAAGGTCGACCTCTGCGAGGCGGCTCTCCAGGTCGTCCCACTCCCCTCCGTCGCCCCCCAGCTCCTTCTGGATGGCCCGGAGCTGTTCCTGGAGGTAGATGTGCCGTCGCTCCTTGTCCATCTGGCGGGACATCTCCCGGTCGAGTCGCTCTTCGATCCGGAGGATCTCCAGCTCGCGCTCGAGGACTTCCAGGAGAAGCGACGCTGTGGCTTCCACGGTCTCAGCCTCGAGGACTCTCTGCTTTTCCTCCGCAGGAAGCAGCAGGTGGCCCGCGACGCGATGTAGGCTGCGGATCCGGGCAGGGTGGGGCCGGGTCCCCTGACCCACGGCAGGGCCATCGAGGTCGGTACCCTGGGGCGCGTCCGCCAGTTCGGGATGGAGGTGAGCGTACTCCCGCGCCTCCCGCTCCACCCGCCGGACCGCCGCCTCCATCTCGGACACCTGATCCGGACCGGGGGCGGGGTAGGGAAGGGGCTCGAACTCGGCGCGGAGGGATGGGTGCTCACCGGGCGTGAGCTCGGGAAGAAAACGATGCACCCTGACCCGCTCGAGTCCTTCGAAGACGACCCGGACCGTCTGGTCGGGGAGCACGCTTCTCTGGACGACCCGGGTCAGGGTGCCCACCCGGTGGAGCTGATCCGGAGAGGGGTCCTCGGTCTCCGGATCCTTCTGGGCGAGGAGCACCAACAGGTCCTCGGAGCGGCCGGCCGCCTCGAGCGCCCGGGTGGAGCGGGGTCGGCCCACCAGGAGAGGGAGGACCAGGGAGGGAAAGAAGACCAGGTCCCGGAGGGCCAGGACCGGAAACGCGACGGGGCCCTCCCCGGACCAGGGTGAGAGGCTCGTCACGGCCGAACTCAGGCCTCCTTCTTCTGTTTCTCTTCGTTCTGGAGAACCAGGAGGGGAGGGACGCCGCGCTCCACACTCTCGGGGGTGACCACGACCTCCCGCACATCGGTCCGGGAGGGCAGGTCGTACATCACGTCGCGCATGATGTCCTCGATGACCGCCCGAAGGCCCCGGGCCCCCGTCCCACGCTTCAGTGCCTTGCGGGCCATGGCCCGCAGGGCCTGGGGATCGAAGGTGAGGCCGATGCCCTCCAGCTCGAACATCTTCCCGTACTGCTTGATGAGGGCGTTCTTGGGCTCCTGGAGGATCCGCACCAGAGCTTCCTCGTCCAGTTCGTCCAGACTCACCATCACCGGGAGACGACCCACGAGCTCGGGGATGAGCCCGAAGCGCTGGAGGTCCTCGGGTTCTGCCTGAGCCAGGAAGTGGACGTCGGTGTCGGCCGGTGGACCCTGGCCGAACGACAGGTCGGTGGCGCTCTGCTCGGCATCGGAGGATGACGGTGGGCCCCCGAATCCGATTCGCCGCTTTCCGATTCGGGCCTCGATGATCTTTTCCAGTCCGTCGAAGGCTCCCCCACAGATGAAGAGGATGTTGCGGGTGTCGATCTGGATGTATTCCTGCTGGGGATGCTTCCGGCCCCCCTGGGGCGGCACCGAAGCCACCGTTCCCTCCAGGATCTTGAGCAGGGCCTGCTGGACCCCCTCGCCCGAGACGTCCCGGGTGATGGAGGGGTTCTCCGACTTCCGGGAGATCTTGTCGAGCTCGTCGATGTAGATGATGCCCCGTTCACAGTCGGAGATGTTGTACTCTGCCGCCTGGAGGAGACGGACCAGAATGTTCTCCACGTCCTCGCCCACATACCCGGCCTCGGTGAGGGTTGTGGCGTCGGCGATGGTGAAGGGCACGTTGAGGACCCGAGCCAGGGTCTGGGCCAGGAGGGTCTTGCCCACCCCCGTGGGCCCCATGAGAAGGATGTTGGCCTTCTCCACCTCGACGTCATCCAGAACGCCCTGGTTGTTGACCCGCTTGTAGTGGTTGTAGACGGCGACCGAGAGGGACTTCTTCGCGGCCTCCTGCCCGATGACGTACTGGTCCAGGACCTCCTTGATCTCCCTGGGGGTGAGGGTGGGAACCGCCGTCTCCGGCTGTTCCCGCTCCTCCTCCTCGGCCAGGATCTCATTGCAGAGCGCCACGCACTCGTTGCAGATGTAGACGCTGGGTCCGGAGATGAACTTCCGAACCGAATCCTTGGACTTGCCGCAGAAGCTGCAGCGCAGGTGCTTATCGGTGGACATGGCGTCCGTCCTCGTGTTCCGGCGTGGGCTTCCCCCTTGCCTCGGGGGAATCTGCGGTCAGGAGTCTTCCTTGCCGCCGTCGGTCTCGGGAGCGTCCTCCGTGGGCCGGACGGTGTCGTCCGAGTCGCGGGGGGCCGCGACACCGGCCCGGTTCTCGAGTACCTGATCGATGATCCCATACTCCCTCGCTTCGACCGGGCCCATGAAGTAGTCCCGGTCGATGTCCTTCTCGATCTGCTTCACAGACTTCCCGGTGTGCTCGGAGATGATCTTGTTGAGCCGCTCGCGGATCCCCAGGACCTCCTTGGCGGCGATCTCGATGTCGGCCGCCGTTCCCTGATACCCGGAGGAAGGCTGGTGGAGCATGATCCGGGAGTTGGGAAGCGCGCTTCGCTTCCCTGCAGCGCCTCCGGTCAGCAGGAGTGCACCCATGGACGCGGCCATCCCGACACAGAAGGTCGAGACCGGCGCCCTCAAGTGCTGCATCGTGTCATAGATGGCGAGCCCGGCGTAGACGCTTCCTCCGGGAGAGTTGATGTACATGTAGATGTCCCGCTCCGGATCCTCGGCGTCCAGGAAGAGAAGCTGGGCCACGATGATGTTGGCCACGGTGTCGTTCACCGCGCTCCCCAGGAAGATGATCCTGTCCATGAGGAGTCGGGAGAAGATGTCGTAGCTGCGCTCTCCCCTGCTGGTGCGCTCAATGACGTACGGTGGGTAGGTCGACATACTGGGCTCAGCTCTCGTCGGTGATGGTGGATTCGCTCTTCAGGAAATCGAAGACTTTCCGCTCGGTGATCTCTCGTTCCAGGCGTTCGATCTGGCCGGCCTTCTGGAGGCGGGCGTAGACTTCGCCGGGAGTGGATTCACTGCGTTCGGCAATCTCTTCGATCCGCTCGTCCACCTCGTCGGGGGTGGCCTCGAGTTCCTTGCTCCGGGCCAGCTCCTCGATCACGATGAAGCGCTTCACAGCACCCTCGGCCTGCGGTCCGAACTCCTCCCTGGCCTGGGCCAGGTCCTCGTCGCTCAGCTCCTGGTCCTCGCCGGCCAGCGACCGGATGTACTGGTCGATCATGGACTGGGGGACCTGGAAGGGATTCGCCGAAAGGAGTTGCTCGAGGAGGCGGCCCCGGACCGCGGACTCGGCCTCATCGGCGGCTTCCTTCTCCAGATCCTCCCGGATGCGTTCGCGAAGCGCGTCCACGGAGTCGAAGTCCCCGACCTGCGCGGCCAGCTCATCGTCGAGCTCCGGCAGGTCCATGACCTTGCGGGAGTCCAGGTAGATGCGGAGCTCGTCTGCGTCGCCCCGCCGTTCCTCATTGGGAAAGTCTTCCGGGAAGGTGACCGTGAACTCCTCGCTCTGGCCCACCTCCAGCGACGTGATGGCCCGCTCGACGTCCGGGATGGCCTCGCCCTTGCCCAGCGTGAACTCATAGCGGCGGGGCTCGTCTCCTTCCTCGGTGAGGCGCTGGATCCGGACCGCGACCATGTCGCCTTCCTCCGGGGCCCCCTCCTCTACGGGCTTCCATGTCCCGTGCTGCTCCCGCACGCGCTCCAGGACCTTCTCGACCTCTTCGTCACCCACCGGAATGCTGGGGCGGGAGACCTGGAAGCCCGCGACCCGAGCCAGCTCCACCTGCGGCGCGATGTCGAACGAGATGCTGAACGAGAGCTCTGACTCAGGCTTGTACTCGATCTCGCCGACCTCTCCCTCGCTGATGGGCCGGAGATCCCGTTCCTTCAGCACCCCCCGGTAGGCTTCGCCGATGACCCGATCCACCAGTTCCTGATTCAGGGCGGGGCCGAAGCGCCGTTCCACCACGGAAGCCGGAACTTTTCCCTCCCGAAAACCGGGAAGCTGGATGCGCGATGAGAGCTTTCGAACCGCCGCATTGCGCTCTGCGGCCACGATCTCCGCGGGAACGGTGATGCTGAGGGTGCGCCGCCAGCGCTCCCCCTCCTCCAGGTCGACCTGGAGCTTAGAGACATCGATCGACATGTGGTCCTGAGCAAAGGGTTTCGGGGGAGTGCGAAAGGGGGGACTCGAACCCCCACGGCACGAGGCCACGAGATCCTAAGTCTCGCGCGTCTACCAATTCCGCCACTTTCGCGCCTCGATCCGCTCGGAAACATAACCGAGGCCAGATGGCGCATCAACACGAAAAGCGCCCGCCCCCCAGGCGAGGGACGGGCGCCGGACTTCCGGTCCTGATGACCTGTCAGCCCGGAGTGGGTGTCCGGTCACCGACCGGGCCTCCAGGATGCGGACTCCCCGCAACTGGAGCCCGGAGTGAAATCAGTTGGGAACCCGGAGGTTCACCACCCTGCTGTCGGCTCCAGGGGTCGAGACGCGCAGAGAGACCACGTCCCCGGGACCGATCGACTCCAGAAGTCTCTCCACGTCGTCTACGGACTCGACGGCTTCACGGTTGATCTCGTCCAGCCGCATCCCGGCGACGATTCCGCGCCGACCGGCGGGGCCGGACGGGCTGACGTTGCGGATCACGACGCCGCCGACCCGGTCGTACCCGAGTTCGTCAGCTACATCCTGGTCCAACTGCGTGACCTCGATTCCGAGGCGTTCCTCCGTCCGGGAGGTGGGCTGCTCCGCCTGCTGGGTCCGAGGACCCAGATCGGCCTGGCCAAGGCGGACCTGGCGCTCCTGGGGCTGACCGTCCCGATAGAACCGGACGGTGACCTGGTCCCCCGGTCGGCGCTGGGCGATCATGAGCTGGAGTTGACCGGGGCGGTTCACCTCCTCCCCGTCGATCTCGACGATCACGTCCTCCTGCTGGATCCCGGCCTCGGCCGCGGGGCTGCCCGAGGGCAGTC
The DNA here is from genome assembly GCA_007121555.1 of Gemmatimonadota bacterium. Classification (GTDB taxonomy): domain Bacteria; phylum Gemmatimonadota; class Gemmatimonadetes; order Longimicrobiales; family Gaopeijiaceae; genus PWLA01. Next base: position 13,837 of record SKKH01000127.1, read on the forward strand.
CCTGGACCAGGACCCCATACGTCCGGGGCAGTCCGTAGTACTCGGCGTCCACATTCGTGACCTCCTCCATCTCGATTCCGAGGAGAGGGCGCCGGACCTGCCCGAACTCGATCAGATCCTCCATGGTACGCTTGGCGAGATCGATGGGAACGGCAAAGCCATAGCCCTGATAGAACCCGGTTCTCGAGGCGATGGCGGTGTTGATTCCGATCACCCGTCCATCCACGTCCACCAGGGGACCGCCCGAGTTGCCCGGGTTGATCACGGCGTCGGTCTGGATGAAGTCCTCGATGGCGAAGGGGGCCACTTCCTGCAGCTCCTCCTGTCGCACGAGCCCCTGCCGGATCAGGTCCAGGGGCCGACCCATGGCGCTCACGATCCCCGCCGTGACGGTGTAGTCCAGGGCCCGGCCTCCGCCGAAGCCCGGGTTCCCGACCGCCAGCACCCACTCGCCGACCTGAAGCTCGCTGGACTCACCCAGGCTCAGCACCGGCAGATTGGTGTCGTCGATCCGGATGACGGCGACGTCGGTCGTGGGGTCGTTTCCGACGAGCTCACCCATGTACTCGCGGCCGTCGGGCAGGTAGACCCGAATCGTCTGGGCGCCCGAGACCACGTGGTCGTTGGTGAGGATGTAGCCGTCCTGCGTCACGATGAAGCCGCTCCCCCCCGAACGCTGGGGTGGTGCTTCCGGCTGCTGGCGTTCCTGACCTTCACCCCGACCTGGAGGGCCGAAGAACCACTCGAACATCTGAGGCGGTTGACCTCCCCTCTGGGCGGTCCTCCGCTCCCTCTCCACCTCGACCCGGACCACGCCGGGGGTCACGGCTTCGGCGATGTTGACGAAGGCGTTGCTCAGGTCCCGGGCCGGACGCACGGCCTCTTCGGACACCTGAGGCTGATCCATGGTGACCACCGGTCCGGCAATGGATGCGGGCGTCCAGCCCATGAGGGCGGCTCCGCCCAGGCCCATCACCCCGATGGCGACGGTAGCCAGGAGAACCTGTGTCTTGGTCTTGAGTGGGTCTAGCATCAGATGAATCTCCGGCTTGGTGCTTCGGGCTCGTGAGTTGGGGCCCAGGGTCTGACATCCCCCGTTTCAGGGGAAGGTCGAACCTCCTGGGGCTCCGGACTGTCTTGAACTTTCTTCTCGTACACGCGGCGGGGCCCTCCGATCCGCGATGCAGGACTGCCTCCCCGGTCACCCGTTTAGACGGGGGCCAGGCGACGAGGGTTGCCTGGCGGATCCGCCAGGCCCCGGCTCCGACCTTCAGGGGTGGTCCCCTGAACGCCTACGCCCTCGAAGCCCCCGTCCCTCGGTTTGAGGGACGGGGGCTTCGAGGGCGCAGGATAGCCGGCGAGTTACTTTCTTTCTTCGTCGACGATCTCGTAATCGGCCTCCACCACGTCCTCTTCCTCGGTGGCCGGTTCCTCCTCCACCGTGGGGCCGGTGTCCGCGGCCTCCGGACCTTCTCCAGCTTCAGCGGCTTCGGCGGCCTGGGCCTGGTAGATCTGCTGCCCAGCGGCGCTGAACGCCTGCATCAACTCTTCGCGTGCCCGATCCATGGCCTCGTGGTCGTCGCCCTTGAGTGCGGTCTTCGCTCCCTCGAGAGCGGTGTCCAGCTTGCTCTTCAACTCGCCATCGACCTTCTCACCCCACTCCTCGGAGTCCTTCTCGACCTGGTAGACCAGGGAGTCGAGCTGGTTGCGGGACTCCACCTTCTTCTTCCGCTCCTCGTCCTCGGACGCGTGGACCTCGGCGTCCTGGACCATGCGATCGATCTCCTCTTCGCTGAGTCCCGAGGAGGCCTCGATCCGAATCTTCTGCTCCTTGCCGGTGGCCCGATCCTTGGCCGACACGTGCAGGATCCCGTTCGCGTCGATGTCGAAGGTGACCTCGACCTGAGGCATCCCCCGGGGCGCCGGGGGGATGCCGGTCAGCTGGAACTTCCCGATGGTCTTGTTGTCCAGGGCCATCTTCCGCTCACCCTGGAGCACGTGGATCTCCACCGTGGTCTGATTGTCCTCGGCGGTGGAGAAGGTCTCGGTCTTCTTCGTGGGGATGGTGGTGTTCCGCTCGATAAGGGGCGTCATGACGCCACCCAGCGTTTCGATCCCCAGCGACAGGGGGATCACGTCGAGGAGCAGCACGTCCTTCACGTCGCCTGCGAGCACCCCTCCCTGGATCGCGGCACCGATGGCCACCACCTCGTCGGGGTTCACACCCTTGTGGGGCTCCTTTCCGAAGAACTCCTTCACCACTTCCTGGATCTTGGGGATCCGGGTCGAGCCCCCCACGAGGATCACCTCGTCCACGTCGGACGCCTGCAGACCCGCATCCTTCAGCGCCGCCTTCATCGGCTGCATCGTGCGCTGGATGAGATCGTCGACGAGCTGCTCGAACTTGGCTCGGGAGAGCGAGATGTTCAGATGCTTCGGGCCCTCCTGAGTCGCCGTGATGAAGGGGAGGTTGATATCCGTCTTCACCGTGGAGCTGAGCTCCATCTTGGCCTTCTCCGCCGCCTCCTTGAGGCGCTGGAGGGCCATGGCGTCCTGGGCCAGGTCGATGCCCTGATCCTTCTTGAACTCCTCGACGAGCCAGTCGATGATCTTCTGGTCGAAGTCGTCTCCGCCCAGGTGGGTGTCTCCGTTCGTGGACTTCACCTCGAACACCCCGTCACCCAGCTCCAGGATGGAGATGTCGTAGGTCCCTCCTCCGAGGTCGAACACCGCGATCTTCTCATCCTTCTGCTTGTCCAACCCGTAGGCCAGGGCCGCGGCGGTGGGCTCGTTGATGATCCGGAGTACCTCGAGGCCGGCGATCTTCCCGGCGTCCTTCGTTGCTTGACGCTGCGAGTCGTTGAAGTAGGCCGGCACGGTGATGACGGCCTGCTCCACCTTCTGCCCCAGATAGTCCTCGGCGGTCTGCTTCATCTTCTGAAGGATGATGGCCGAGATCTCCGGGGGGTTGAACGACTTGTCGGCGTTGGGAACGTTCACCTGCACCCGACCCTGGCCGTCGCTGCTGACCTCATAGGGCACCAGCCCCTTTTCGGATGCCACCTCATCGGCCCCCCGGCCCATGAAGCGCTTGATCGAGGCGATGGTGTTCGTGGGGTTCGTGATGGCCTGCCGTCTGGCCACCTGTCCGACCAGGCGTTCGCCATCCTTGGCGAAACCCACCACGGAAGGGGTGGTCCGTCCTCCCTCCGCATTGGGGATCACCACCGGCTCTCCCCCCTCCATGACGGCGACCACCGAGTTCGTGGTCCCCAGATCGATGCCGATCACCTTGCCCATGAGCGCTCCTATTGAATGGATAAAGCCGTTTCAGACTCGAATCAGTCGATGTCCGGACGTACGAGGTCCGGACGAAGGGGCGCCTTCACCCGAAGGCACCCATTGTCTCCAAGGGCGAATGGTGCAACGTCCATGCCTAACAGAGGAGGGGATTGGTCGGCCATATCGGCGGGTATGTCCCCGGGGTCGGCCGGAGTGGCAGGAACGGGGGATGCCGGCAGGCTTTCCGAGGAGCGAGATGGGAAACGATCCTTCGGGCCGACCTCGGGGAGCGAGGCAGCGAGGGGGCGCAGTCGACGGCGACGACCGGCAGGTGTACCTTCGCTCCCTGTCGTCTGCTCCCATCCTTCCAGCCTCTTCTTATCGATGAAGCCCTCGGACCTGCCTCCCTCGGACTCCTCTGCGCACTTGGAAGCCAAGCCTCACGGCTCCCTTCCGTCCTCGCTGGCCGACGCCCTCAGGGAACGGATTCCCTGGACGCCCGACATGTTCGGCGTGTTGGGCTCTGGATTGGGCCACCTGGGCGAGCTCCTGGAGGATTCGCTTTTCATCCCGTTCGAAGAGCTCGGGGGACTTCCGCGTCCCGGGGCCCAGGGGCATGCGGGTCGATTCATCGCAGGCCACCTGGAAGGTCGCCGCGTCCTCCTTCAGTCCGGCCGCTTCCATCTGTATGAGGGGCACTCGTTGGAGGTCGTGGCCGCGCCGGTGAGGGCGGCGGCGGCGCTGGGCACCAGACGCGTACTCCTCACCAATGCAGCAGGAGGGATCAACCCTCGCTTCGAGCCCGGCACGATCATGCTCATCGACGATCACCTGAACCTCATGGGTCGCAACCCCCTCATCGGTCCGGTTCGACCCGGTGAGGAGCGGTTTCCGGACATGAGTGAAGCCTACGATCCCGAGCTCAAGAGACTGGTCGTCTCGGCCGCCGGCCATCTCGGCCTGGAGCTTCCTCGTGGGGTGTATGCCGGGGTGCTGGGCCCCAGCTATGAGACCCCGGCGGAGATTCGTATGCTGGCCGCGCTGGGAGCCGACGCGGTGGGGATGTCCACCGTGCCCGAGACCCTCGCTGCCCGGGGCGCCGGTCTCTCGGTCCTGGGGCTTTCGCTCATCACGAACCTGGCCGCCGGGATTCAGCCAACCCCCTTGTCTCATGAGGAGGTTCTGGCGGCCGGCCAGGAGGCACGGCCCCGGATGGAGGCTCTGGTACGGCGCGTTTTGGCCGGATTGAGGTCTTAGACGGACATGGGAGTAGGGAGATTCTCGTCGTAGGCGAAGGCAGTCGGATCCCCGGAGAAGTAAACAGCGGTGGGGCGCGACGCCGCGACCGGTAGTCGGATGCGGAGGCGGGGGCGGGGCGGAGGGCAGACCTTCCACGGAGCCTCCGTTCTGTACGAGGGAAATGTTGGTGGGAGGTCCAGGGATTGAGGAAGACTCCTTCCCTGTCGGTCGGGTTCAGTCAGGGACGGCCCTTCCAGCCATGGAAGTGCCCTGGGTCCGGGGTGCACTTACGGCATGGCCCCCTCATCCGATTCCTCCCGGTCCTCCTCATCTTCGAATCCTTCCCAACGTCGCGCCCTTGAACAAGCCCTCCTCCAGGCGGTCCGAGGGGCGAGGCGCACTCCCGATGGACGCACACGATGCCCCCACTGCGACTCGAGAAAGACGATTCGGTGGGGCCGTTTCAAGGGGCGTCAGAGGTTCCGGTGTCACGGATGTCTCCGGACCTTCAGCGATCTGACGGGAACCCCCCTCGCCTACACCAAGCGGTTGGCTACCTGGGTCTCATTCGCGGAGGCCACAGGTCGTTCTCGGCCGGTCCGCCAGGTCGCCAGAGAGTTGGGATTGAATCCGCAGACGGTGCTCCGCTGGCGGCACCGGCTGCTCGCGGCCTACGACCGCAACCGCTGGCGGCCGATAGGGAGGTGGGTCGGGGTGTCCATCCAGAACCTTCCCGTGTCGGAGAAGGACTGGGGCCGCAACGAGGAGCGTGCCCGAGTCCCCCTTCTGGGCGGCAACCCGGCGGTGTGGCGCGAGGTCGACCTGCCGGATCCCTGGATTCGGGGACTCCGAACCAGGTACCTGTCGCCCCCGGCAGGTCGGATCAACGATTGGGGTCGGAGTCTCCCCGGGCCTGAACGTACTCCGTCGAGGGGACCTCCTCGTCGTCGTCGAGGTCGGGTCGTCGGTAGGCAAGGGACGGCGGTCGTGCACGTGATCTTTCTGCAGGAAGAGCCTCCGGCGGGGAGCTGGCAGTTCCTGGTGCTCCTGGGGAATCGACTGACTCCGGATCCGAAGCTCCTGGAGCGAGCTCTTCACGAAGCCTTGTGGGAAAGGGCAACCCTGGTCATCGGCCCAGGTCTCGGCGCACCCGCATATCGCTCGTTGGATACCTTTGCCCGCCAAAATCCCGTAATTCTCAGACAGGGCAACGGGGAACTCCGCCCCCCCGATCGGTCGCTGCGGCCGAGGCGACCCCGACGAGAGTTCCTGGATGTGGACACCGAAGCCAGGCCCCTTGCGATGGCGCTCACCGCGGCGGTTGACGCCCATGCGATGGGATGGCGTCGCTGGCTCAAGAGATTCAGGGGCGTGGCTTCTCGCTATCTGAGAGGATACCTGGCTTGGTTTCGGGAGCTGGAGATGGCGTGTGGATCGCACCCTTCCTCCGATCCACCCCCCTGTGACGCCTGGGAATGGGAGCTGAAACCGGCCCGCCGAGATTCTCCTGATGCCCCAGAGGCCGGGGGGGAGGGAAGCCCGCGGAGCAGAAGTACGCAGGACACCAGTCGCCGCCGCTCGTTGGCCCCTGGCTCGTTGGATCCTGGTTGTTCGGCCCGGGGCCAGGTACAGGTGCTGGCCTGGACCATGTTGCTCCCAGCGGTGAGAGTCGAACCCTGAAGGTCAGGCGACGCCAGCAAGGTGGGGGGGAGCTCGGCCGCCGAATGGGATGGAACCGATCCGTGCCGGCCCCTGGCATCCACAGTCAAACTCACGATCGAGTGGGACCAACACTTCCCTCGTACAGAACCGAGGGTCGGCGGGAGCTACGTGCAGGCTGCTCGCCTCCTGGAGTCCGTCCTCCCAGGAGTCGGGATTGCACCGAGTTGGGACTTAAGCGCTACTTGGAGGGCTGGACGAAGAAGTCGAGCGGACCCCGTCCACCTCCCAGGCCCGGCGCGCTTGCGATGGCCCGGGCCACGAAGTCCAGCCCCTGTTCCACAGCCTCCAACAGAGGGACGCCCCGGGCCAGCTGCGCGGCGATGGCGGCGGAGAGGGTGCAGCCGGTGCCGTGCGTGTGGGGGGTGTCGACCCTGGGATGGGTCCAGGACCGCTCCGTGACGCCGTCCCAGAAGTAGTCCACCAGGTCGGCGTCTTTTCCGTGTCCCCCCTTCACCAGAGCCGCTCCAGCTCCGAGCTCCACCAGGGCCCGCGCCGCCTCCCTCTGTCCTTCGATACCTTCGACGCGGAGTCCCGTGAGGATCCGGGCCTCGTGGAGATTCGGGGTCACGAGCACGGCCTGGGGGATCAGGAGCTCGATGAGGGCGCCGATGGCGTCGTCGTCGAGGAGGCGGGCTCCTGTGCTGGAGACCATGACGGGGTCCATGACGTACCCCTCGAACCCGTGAGCCTCAATGGATTCGGACACGGTTTCCACGAGCTGGGTGGTGGCCAGCATCCCCGATTTGAACGCCGCAGGCCGGAGGTCCTGGGCCAGCGCCTCGATCTGGGCCCTGACCACATCCAGGGGGATCGGGTGCACGGCCGACACTCCTCTGGTATTTTGCGCCGTCACGGCCGTGAGCACGCTGGTGCCGAAGACGCCAAACTGATGGAAGGTCTTGAGGTCTGCCTGGATCCCTGCTCCACCGCCGCTGTCGCTTCCGGCGATGGTCAGAGCAATGGGCGAGGCGGGTGTGGACATGGAGACGCTCGGGTTGACGGGGTGAGGGCACGGCGGTCCATGACGGGCCGCCTGGAGAAGATATCTGCGGCCGGCTCCCCGGGGGAGGCCGCACGGCAGGACGCAGGAGGCCGGAGCCGCCGCCGTGCGGGTGGTCGCGAACTGATTGCCAGAACCGAGGAGTCGATGCCGTGGAGACCAGCGAAGAACTCAGCCGAGGGAAGCAGCGGCTCCTTCGCCGACTCTCCGAGACCCGGGGACGGCAGAAGGAGGGCCTCGTGATCCTCGAGGGCCGCCGGGTGGTCGAGGCGGGGCTGGAGTTCGGGGCTCGATTCAGGTTCAGTCTCCTGGCCCACGACGCCGCCTCTGAGGAGGTCGAGCTGGCACGCCGGCTCGGCCTGGGGCCGACGGAGCTGGTCCGCGTGCGTCGAGGCACGCTGGTGGAGTTCGCCGAAACCCAGACGCCCCAGGGGATCCTGGCGGTGGCCGAAGAACCGGTGGAGGGCTTCCCCCCGGAGGAGCGTTCGGAGACCGAGCGGATCCTCGTCCTGGACGCGGTTCAGGATCCCGGCAACGTGGGCACCCTGATCCGCTCGGCGGCGGCCCTCGGCGTGGACCGGGTGCTCCTGTTCGACGGCACGGCAGACCCGTGGAACGCGAAGACGGTCCGATCCTCGGCCGGATTCGGGTTCAGCCTGCCCCTCCACCGGATCGGGATCGAGGAAGGGCTCGCCTGGTTGGACTCGGAAGGCATCCCGCTTCTTGTCGCCGACGCGGACGGCCTCGACGTGCGACGATCCGCCGCACTTCCTTCAGCCCAGGCATCCTTCGCCCTCCTTCTCGGCAACGAGGGGGCCGGACCACGCGTGGAGTCCCTGGAGGCGGCCGGGATTCGGGTGGCTCTTCCCATGCGTACGGGCGTGGAATCCTTGAATGTCGCCGTCGCGGGCTCCATCCTCCTCTGGGCTCTCGGACCTGCCCGTCAGGTTCCGGAGGATCGCCCGGAACCCCCATCCCCTCGATCCGAAGGACGTCCTCCCGGTGATTGAATCTTGGTTGCTCGTGGTCACGGCCGGTGTGCTGGGTCTGGCGCTGGGATCGTTTGTGAATGTCTGTGCCCTCCGCTGGGCCCAGGACCAATCCGTCATTTCTCCTCGGAGCGCGTGTCCCGGGTGCGGCAAGGCCATCGCCTGGTACGACAACGTCCCGGTGCTGAGCTGGATCCTGCTTCGGGCCCGGTGCCGTCACTGCTCCGAGCCCATCTCCATCCAGTACCCTCTCGTGGAGCTCACCACCGGATTGATCTGGGCCGGCTCCGTCTGGGCCTTCGGGCCGGAGTTGGAAGCGGTGCGAGCCGCCCTCTTCCTCACGCTCCTTCTGGGGATCGCAGTAGCCGACGCAAAGTTCTACATCATCCCGGACCAGTTCTCGGTGGGGGGAGCCGTCCTGGGGTTCGCGCTGTCCTTCGTCAGCCCCGTCATCACCTGGACCGAGTCCCTCATCGGTGCCGCCGCCGGATTCTTCCTGCTCTGGTTCGTGGCATGGGCCGGGGAGAAGGCCTTCAAGAAGGAGGCGATGGGCGGGGGAGACATCAAGATGATGGCGATGGTGGGCGCCTTCCTGGGTGCGTGGGGCATGGCGCTCACCCTCTTCATGGGGGCGGTGCTGGGCGCCGTGATCTTCGGACCCATCTCGCTCAAGACCGGCAAGCTCGTGCCCTTCGGGATCTTCCTGGCCGCAGGGGCCGCGGTGACCTTCGTGGCCGGCGATGCCATCATCGGGTGGTACATGGATTGGGCCTTCCCCGCCGGATGAGAGGACGCTGAGGATGGACCGCGTCTCCCGCCTGCTCATCGGACTCGCGGTGGGAACCCTCGATCCAGAGTCGTTCCAGCTCTCCTCGGAGGAGGTGGAGAAGTTCGCTCCCCGGGTGGATGAGCTTGAGCTCCATGCCCACGCTCTCCACACGCTCGGGCCCGATCAGGGCGGAGCGGACACAAACGATCCGACGTGGCGGTGGCGAGCCGAACTGCAGCGGAGGGTGCACCAGGAGGCGGCCCGGAACTTCCGGTTGGACCGGCAGGTTCGGGAGGTGGCCTCGGAGCTCAGGGCGCAGGATATCCCGACGATGATCCTGAAGGGGAGCGCCATCCGCACCGCCCATCCTGGGATGGCGGGTCGACCCCAGGGCGATGTGGATCTCCTGGTACCCGAGGACGACCTGGACGCCGCCGAGGCCGTCCTGCGAGGCGCGGGGTTCACCTTCCAGGCCGGATATCAGGACCGGGAGGCGTATCGGCGAGATCACTTCCACTTCCCGTACGCTCGAGACGGTCTAGTGGTCGAGCTGCACTGGAAGCCCAGCGGCGAACTCCCCACCGGCTTTCTGGGCCGGGTCTGGTCGGAGGCCGTGACCCTGGAGGAGTCCAGCGGTGGCAAGGGGTCGAGGGGTGGCGAGGACTCCAGCCATGGGAAGGCGAGCTCCGACTCGACGCTTCTCACCCTGGCGCCGGCGCACCGGGTGCTCTTCAGCAGCCTCCACATCTCCCGTCACGGATTCGTGGGCATGCTCCGGTGGCTCGGCGATCTGGCGCTGGAGCTCCCTCTGGCGCCCTCGGTGGAGGAGATGCTCCTCGAGGAAGTCCGGTCCTGGGACCCTCGCCGGATTCATCTTCCCTTTTGGCTGCTTTCGCGGTGGGGTCGGATCGTGCCCGCAAGCCTCACCGAACCCGCTCGACCCCATTCCCTGGAGGTCCGGCTCCTGGAGGGGGTCCTGACCGAACTGGCCCTGGGGCGATCCCCTGGACTGGTCCCCCGGCACCGGAAGGTCTCGGCGCTCCTGGCCTGGATGAAGGGCGACGGCACTCTGATGGGAAGCGTGCTCAGGCCCGGCCCATGACCTGAAGGACCCGGGAGAGCATTCCGTCGACGGTGGAGGCGCGGACCCGGGCTCCGGTCATGGTCCGGCCCACCTGGGCCATGGTCCGGACCGCATGAGGAAAGTCGAAGCCTTCGGTGCGGATCAGCTGGCGCACCAGGTGATGGACCACCTCGGCCTGGGACAGAGGCTCGATGGCGCCCTCCTCCGGACCGTCGATCACGGGCACGATGAGACCGGCGAGGAGCGGCGGTTCCATGGGGGCGGGACCCGGAAACGGCCGATGTCCTTCGGGCATCTCCGGCGGCGGGGCCGGTAGGGCGTTCAGGAGCTCCGGAGGATAGGTCCCATCGGTGTGGAGGGCTCGGGGAAGCGCTTCGGGCCGAAGGCTGACCGCGTCGATGGGGCAGACATCGTCTCCCAGGATCGAGAGTCCTCGGCTCCACAATCCCATGGCCAGCGTGGTCTTCCCGCTTCCAGACGGCCCGGAGACCACCCAGGTCCCCCCGCCGACCACGATCCCGGCTCCATGGATGAAGAGCCGACCGGCCGCTCGCTCCAGCGCTTCGGCTACGATGCGGTGCTCCAGCTCGGAGGCGCGGAGCGGCGTAAAGGACGCGGACCAGGCCACGCCCGGGTCCTCCTCGCGCCCGTCCCCCGCCCCTGGGTGGGTCTCCCTGAATCCGACCTGCCAGCCCTCGGGCCTCTCCCGGACTCCCACCTGAAGGACCCGTCGGCCTGAGGGTTCATGGCTTCCCTCGAATCCGCTGAGAAGATGATCCAGACCCAGAGCCACCTCCGGGCGTTCGGGCAGGGAGGGGAGCCGGACCCAGAGGTCGAGGATGCGGCGCAGGTGGAGCGGGCGCGGAGACCCGGTCATGAGGCGAGGGGAGGCGGACTCGACATTCAGCGGGAAGGACGGGGGCGCGGGATCCCCGACCCATGGCGACGCCGCAACATCATCGTGGATTCAGAAGCAGGAGACCTCGATCCGCGAGCTCCAGGAGGAACTCCGCAAGCACCTGGATCGCCACCTCTGAGCCCTGGAATGCCCCTTGCACCTCTCGATGGGCGTCGTCAAGGGAATGCGTCCCGTCTGCAAAGGTGCAGAGGAGCGCTCCAGTCAGATTCAGGCTGAGGCTCTCCTCGGATTCCTCCGAGAGCAGGAGTGCGCTCCCGTCGGGGAAGGGCTCCAGTCGTACTCCCGGGGCGAGCTCGAAGACGGTCGACCGGCCGGCCGGAAGACGCTCGATGGGAGCAGGTTCGTCGGGCATGAGGTGGGATCCGGTCGGGGTGAAATGAGGTGCAATGTCACTGCGGTGAGGAGTCTGACAGGACCCCGCCGTGTTCAGCAAGTAAAGGAGATCCACATGGAAGAGAGGTCCGAGAGCCTTGCCGACCGCAGGGAGTTCCTGAAGAAGACCGCCCGGGCCGCCGGAGTGGCGTTCGCCGCACCGCTCGTGTTGTCCGCGATTCGTCCCCAGGAGCTCCACGCGCGCCTGAGCGGGGGTGGCAGCGACGGAAACGGCGGTGGGAACGGTGAGACCGGTGAGGGCGGAGATGACGGCGGAACCCGGCTCAACTGCGAGAAGGACGGGATCTGCCTGGTCTATCCTCTCCTGTAGCTCTCCCTGCGGACCACCGAGTCCCTGCCGAACCGGGGGGCGATGCCTGCTGTGGGCCCTCTTCACCATCCGTGGAGGGGGCCCACTCGCGGGGTGGGATCAGGGGCTTCCCACGGGGGTGGGGGTGGAGCGATTGGCTCGACTCCCGTCTCCCACCTGACCATCGGCGTTGTAGCCCCAGCAGAAGCGTTCCCCTGCCTGCGTGAGTCCGCAGGTGTGGGAGCCCAGGCCCATGAGGGTCTGGAACCGTAGATTTCCCTCCACGGGGGTGGGGACCGTCCGGTCCTCGCCCGACCCGTCGCCCACCTGCCCGTACACGTTTCGGCCCCAGCACAGGGCACCGCCGTCCTCATCGATGCCGCAGGTGTGCTGAGCCCCCGCCGTGACGGAGCGGAAGGCCCGCTCGGCCTCCACGGGGGTGGCCCGGGGGCGCGGTTCCCGGGAGCCGTCGCCCAATTGCCCGTGGTCGTTGGCCCCCCAGCAGAGGATCTGGCCGTCGGACCGGAGGCCGCAGGTGTGTGCGCTGCCGGCGGAGAGGGCCGAGAAGGTGTGATTTCCCGACACGGAGCCCGGCGTGGAGGCCACCGGTCCCGAGCTTCTGCCGAGCTGGCCTTCGGCGTTCGAGCCCCAGCAGACCGCACCCCCACTCGCCGAAAGCGCGCAGGTGTGCTGCCAGCCTGCGACGACCTGCCGAAACCCTCCCCCACTTCCGACGCGCACGGGCTCGGATCGGGAGGTGGTGCTTCCATCTCCGAGCTGGCCGGTCCGGTTGTCGCCCCAGCAATGAATCTCCCCTGTGGAGGAGAGGCCGCAGGTGTGGCTCGCCCCGGCGGCGAGATCCGTCATGGCCACGCCCTCGACGCCGGGCCCCGGTTCGGCCAGGGAGGTCGTGGACCCCGTCCCGAGCTGTCCCTGCGCGTTCGCGCCCCAGCAGTACACCGTGCCGGCGGTATCCAGGGCGCAGGTGTGGTTGAGGCCTACCGCGACCCGGCTGAACTGCCCCGGAACGCTGACGGGGGTCGGTTGGAGGCT
>SKKH01000205.1 GCA_007121555.1 Gemmatimonadota bacterium
CACGAACGATTGGTCGCACGGATCGTGAACTTTGTTCCGCCCCAGTGCCGAGGAGTCAGTGTCGTCCCTGTCCATTCGCTCGTGCAGCCCTGGGATGGAGACGAGGAAGGCGTTCGCGGGCACGGTACCGCCTTCGCGACACCCACCTTGAGCGCGTCAGGGTATGGAGCTACGTTCGAAATTGGTCCTGCCAGTGCCGATCTGCCTCCAGGTATGAGCGCCGCTCACTTCGGGCCCCTCGACCCCCCGCTCCGAGACCCAGCACCATGCCCCACGTCCTCATCGCCGTCGAACAGGAGGAGGCGCGGCAGGCCCTGGCCCGTCAAATCCGCGCCGAGGCCTTCACTGTGGACGAAGCTGAGGGGGTCCAGGCTGCGATCCAACGTATCGATGCTCGAGCTCCCGATCTCCTCCTGGCCGGGCTCTGCTTCTCAGATGGGAGCGCAGTCTCGCTTCTGGATCGCGCCCGGGAAGCGGGGGTCGGCGCCACGGTTCTGGTCGACGAAGAAGACGCCGAGTCGGTTCAGGACAGTCTCAAGGACGGGGTGACCGGATTCCTGGCTCGGCCCTTCGAGACCGAGAAGATCCGGGAGTTGCTCCAGACCGTGGCCACATCCCTGGGCGTCTCCGAGGAGATCGCCAGAGAGCAGGAACTCGTGGAAGAGGGACGATTCGGACGACTGGTTGGTAGCTCCCAACCCATGCGTCGCCTCTACGACCTCATCTCCAGGATCGCCCCCAGTCAGGCCACGGTGCTGATCACCGGAGAGAGCGGATCCGGGAAGGAAGTCGTGGCCCACACCATCCATGAGCTCAGCCGAAGACGAAGGGAGCCCTTCGTTCCGGTGAACTGCGGAGCCATTACGCCGTCACTGATGGAGAGCGAGTTGTTCGGCCACGAAAAGGGCGCATTCACGGGTGCCAGCCGGCAGCACCACGGGTTTTTCGAACAGGCGGATGGAGGCACGCTCTTCCTCGACGAGATCACCGAGATGCCTGCCGATGTCCAGGTCAAGCTCCTTCGGGTCCTGGAGTCGGGTAAGGTCACGAGGGTGGGCGCCGAGGCCTCGCGTTCCGTGGATGTGCGGATCCTTGCCGCGACCAACCGAATGCCGGAGACGGCTGTCGAAGAGGGTGTCCTGAGGAAAGACCTCTTCTATCGACTGGCGGTGCTTCCCCTGGCAGTTCCCCCGCTGCGGGAGCGACTCGATGACGTTCCCCTCCTGGCTCGGCACATGCTCGACGAGATCTCCAGAAAGGAGGGCATGAGCCGGCGACTTCCCGACGAGACCCTGGCCGTGCTCCAGGACTACGAGTGGCCGGGGAACGTTCGCCAACTTCGCAACGCCCTCTATACCGCGTTCCTCCTGTCGCAGAGCGATGAGGTGGAGGTGAGATGCCTGCCGCCCAATGTTCGGGGGGGCGTGAAGATCGACCTGAACAGCACGGTGGTCCAGGTTCCGGTGGGCACCTCCATCAAGGAGGCGGAGCGAAGGCTCATCCTCACCACCCTGGCCCACTACGACGGACATAAGTCCGCCACGGCCGAGATCCTCGGCATCAGTGTCAGGACACTGTACAATCGACTTCACGAGTACGGTTACATGGACGAGGACGAAGACAAGGATCCGAGGTAGGGGCCACGTCTGGGAACGAGGAGACTCCCCGGCGGGGCCGATTTCTCGGCCCCGCCGGGGTTCCTCGTTGTGGATGCGGCCGTGGACGGTTCGCCCTGAGTCAGGTGGCCGCAGCTCCACCCATGAACGACATGATGAGCATGACCAGGAAGATCACGATGAAGAGGAAGAAGAGGATCTTGGCGATGCTCGCTGCGGCCGATGCGGCGGTGCCGAAGCCAAAAGCACCGGCGATGATCGCAATGACGAGAAAGATGATGGCCCAGGTCAACATAGAGGGTCGCTCCGTTTCGGTCTGATTGGGATGAGATCGCGGAACCGCCAGGAGACCGAGGGCCCTGGGTCGCGCGAGGAGAGGCCGGTCGTCAGTCCGGACCGACCGTGGTCGGTCGGACCCGGCTCCGATCAAGGTGCCTCAGGTGCGGATTCGGATCGCAGTTCACTGTTCGAATCTCGTTATGAGGAGGCCGACGAACGGGTGAGACCCACCACGAGGGCCACCGCCCCAACCCCCAGGAGGACGAAGGAGAGCCAGATAGGCAGCCCCACCCTCTCCTCGTCCTCGGCTGTGACTTCGATGGGTCCCGCATCGATGACGGTCTCCTGTGTGACGTAGGAGATGCCCTCGAGAAAGAAGGAGCCTGCTCCCAGGAGCAGTAGGATTGTCGCCAGAATCAGCCATCCGGTGCGACTCATATAGCGCTGTCCTCCGATATTCAAGAAACCTTGGCTTCGCCGGTGTCGTTCTCGAGCCCGGTGTGTTCGTCACCGGGCAGGCGCGTCGGGGCGACCTCGAAGCCTGGAGCCACAGGGTACGCACGGGTCATGCCACCTGTCCCCACCGCCAGAGGGCGTCAGGCTCGAAGATCCGCGCCAACCGGGGCCCTTTGAGCGATCCCGGTCACGATCCGGTCGCCGGATGCTCCCTGCCTCGCCTGCTCGGCGACAGAGCTTGGGGTGGCAAGAGTTTCATGCATCCCGGCATTACTTGCAGTCTCATGTACCGGGCGTCCCGGTCCCGGGCCCCTGGAGACCTGTGGCTACGGATCGGATCGTCCGAGCCCATTGTCCCCACCATGCCTCCGTCCGGCCGGAAGAGCAATGAAAATCCCTCGGACTCCCGATCTTTCAGGGGCTGATTGCAGGGCGCTACTCCTCTCCGGACACCAGGGGCCGCATTTTGGGGCCCCAAGCTTGCTTGAGTAGGGTCGGGGGATCCCGGTGCACTTCCATGAGGGGGTTGGGGCATGCCTCGGGAGCGGGCGGCGGCCTGGCGGATCAGAGCTTCGATTGCGGGAAGCGTAAGGATCTCCTCGTCTCTGATCCAAGCTCCAACGACTGGACGGGTGACTCAGCGCCATCCGGATGTGACGCTTCCCTCGGTCCGGTCGTCTTGGTTTCAAAGGGCCTCGGCCCGGCGCTGCTCGCAGACTACCTTCGATGTGCGCGTCTTCAGGCTCATCCCAGCTCACGATTCGTCCCGGGGAGCTCCCAGACATGACCGACAGGATCCACGCGGCACTCGACGGTGACCTTCCCATTTCCGAGCTCTCACCCGAAGAGCTCCGGGAGCTGGAACACCTGTCCGCCGCTGCCCAGAACGCGGCTGACCACCTGCGAGCGCTTCGGTCGCCGGGCCTCACCGACCCCGTCATGCGCGCCATCCGAACACATCCGTCCGCGCAGGAATCCACCGCCGGTCCAAACCCCACCGGGCCGAGCTGGATTCGCTCGATCTGGGAACCCCGAACGCTCTCGATCCGGCCCGTCTGGGGTCTCCTGGCCGCAGCCGTCTTTGCGGCGGTGCTCCTCCTCCCTGCTGGAGATCTCGATCCCACGCACGATTCGACTCTCTCCGCTGAAGGGGTCACGGTCTTCGTGCAGTTCCGCCTCCACGCCCCGGAGGCGTCGGAGGTGCGCCTGGCGGGGAGCTTCACCGAATGGGAGCCCCTCCACCGTCTGCACCCCGCCGGCGACGGAATGTGGTCCGTCATGGTCCCCATGGATCCGGGAATCCACGACTATGCGTTCGTCCTGGACGGGACCGAGTGGACGCCGGACCCTGCGGCCCCCAGGGTCGACGACGGGTTCGGAGGGGAGAACAGCCGCCTCGCCCTGCTCCTGACCAATGGGACCGGGGGGTCCTGATTCCTTCGGGCACTGATGTGGCGCGCGTCACCCCGCTCATCCTACCGCTCATGCTACTCGTGGCAGGTGTGCTCCCCGCCCATGAGGCTCGAGCGCAGGGCTGGTCCCTGGACCTCCAGACCGCCCGAGCCAGCTTCGGAGCTCCTCCTCTCAATTCCACCTCCACCAACGCCGCGCTGGGGCTACGCTACTCCCGGGACCGCCGTTTGGTGAGCGGCGCCCTCGCCGCGCCGCTCGGCTCCGATGACCTCACCTGGGGAGCCGTGACGGGACAGGACCGACTGGCGCTGCGGCGTGGCCGCTTCGAGGCCGGGCTCGATCTCTCCGGGATGGCACACGCCCAGCGGGATCCCTCCACCGAGCAGGCGGGTGCCGGACTCCGGGCCGAAGCCCTCTCCGTGGCCTCGGCCTCCATCGGAAATCTGGTCGCCGAACTCAGGGGTGGAGGGTCATGGTACCAGGGCCGAATCGGC
This sequence comes from Gemmatimonadota bacterium, assembly GCA_007121555.1. Classification (GTDB taxonomy): domain Bacteria; phylum Gemmatimonadota; class Gemmatimonadetes; order Longimicrobiales; family Gaopeijiaceae; genus PWLA01. The sequence goes on from SKKH01000205.1 coordinate 4,259, forward strand.
GAGGAGAGCTGGTCGAGAAATCTCCTCCTTTCCGACCTCTCGCTCACCGTGCCCGTGTCCCAGCGACCGGGGCGGAGCCTGCACCTGGGATCCGAACTCCGCCACCTCCGTGGATTTGAAGTGGAGGAATCCTACTCCTGGCTCGGAGGCTCGGCCAGCGCCGGACTGGGACGGACCACCGGCTGGGTCTCGGCCGGCCGATGGCTCGACCTACCGGGCGGCGACGAGGCTTCGACGACCGGCCTCGGGGGTGGGGTCTCAGTGGCCTTCTCCGCCCGAATGTCCGCGTCGGCCCAGCTCCGCCGAGAAGCCTTCGATCCCGTCTTCCTCAGTACCGACCGCACGAGCTGGGGGGTCGCCTTCAGCTACCGGCTCGGATCGCCGCCCCCACCGGCACCCAGCGCCGGCGTGGAGATGAGAAACCAGAGCCGCGTCACGATTCGAGTGCCGCTTTCAGAGTCGGGGGCTCCCCCTTCGGTGGCCGGAGACTTCTCCGACTGGCAGCCGGTGCCCATGCACCGCAACGGCTCGAGGTGGGAAGTAACCCTTCAGCTCTCTCCCGGGCTCTACCACTATGCTTTCCGGACCCCAGACGGCGGGTGGTTCGTGCCCGAAGACGTGCCCGGGCGGCGCGACGACGGCATGGGAGGCTGGGTGGCCACCCTCGTGGTCCCCGAAGGCACTCGATGAAGGCCGAGACTCCTCCCGATGCCGAGGTGGTGGCAAGCGTCCTCGGCGGCCAGTCGGAGCACTTCGCCATTCTCGTCGACCGCCACCAGGACAGCCTCTTCCGACACGCCCTGACGCTGGGCCTCGACCCGGACGCGGCTGCGGACATGGTTCAGGACTCGCTGGTCCGAGCCTGGGAGGCGCTGGCCGAATGCCGGGATCCGGCCCGCTTTCGGATCTGGGTGGGAAGGATCCTAAGGAATCGCTGCCTGGACCACCTGAAGCGCGCATCCACCCGGAAGTCCACCTCCCTCCACACCCTGGTCACGGACGTCCGAGGTCTGGAGGATGACCGGTCTCCACACCCCGAAGGGGACTTCGCCCGCAGGGAAGTTCAGGCGGCGCTCGACGATGCGCTCCGAGAACTTCCTGCGGAACAGGCGGAGGCCTTCCTCCTGAAGCACGTGGAGGGCCACAGCTACGGGGAGATGGCGGATCTCACCGGAGCCTCGATCAGCGCCCTGAAGATGCGCGTCCACCGGGCCCGTGACACCATCCGCGGTTCGCTGGAAGCCCGGGGCATCCAGTCAATGTGACGCCGGAAGGAGTCTTCTCGTCTTGAAACACAGAGAGTCACATCCACCACCTGAGGACCTTACGCGAATGAAGACGCAACCGCTTCGGAGCTGGCCCGTCCTGTGGACCTGCGTCCTATTCTTCCCCACGCTCCTGGTGGCGCAGGTAACCCCTGAGGGACCTCCGGAAGAACGGATGAGAGCGGCGCTCGACCAGGCTGCCGAGCGGGGCATTCCCACCGCGCTGCTGGAAAGCAAGATCGCCGAGGGCCGGGCGAAGGGGGTTCCCGTGGAACGGATCGCCATGGCCACCGAACAGCGGCTCGCCGGACTCATGCGAGCCCAGCAGGCCATGGCGGGAGCTCCGGGCGGGGTGGACGCCGCTCAGCTCGGCGTGGGCGCCGACGCTCTGGCTGCCGGTGTGAGCGATGAGATGCTCACCACACTGGCAGAAGGTACTCCGGGGGAGCAGCGCGCTGTCGCCGTGGCGGCCCTGGCCTACCTGGTGGAACGGGGCGCCATGCCCGATCACGCCATGGCCCGGGTTCAGGAGGCCCTGGCGAGAGGTCCCGCAGCCCTGGCCAACCTTCCGGGAACGGCGGTGGGGCCGCCCTTCGGCACCGCCGTCCCCGGACGCCGCGGTCCTCCTGAAGGGGTGCAGACCGGTCCACCCTCGGGCGTTCCGACACCGGGCCGCCCAGGGCCACCCCCTCCTCCTGGAGGCCCTCCCGGTGGGCCTCCAGGAGGGCCCCCCGGCGGCAGCGTGCCGGCAGGCGGCGGTTCCGGAGGCGGCTGAACATCACCGGAGCCCGTCGTCCATCTCGATTCAAGACCCACAGATTTCTCGAATCTCACAGGCAGACATCATGAACCTCAGAACTTTCCTTGGAGCCGGACTGGTAGTCGCGCTCTTCTTCACCCCCGGTTGCGATTCCACCACCGGCCTGGAGGACTCGGCGTCCGGTGAGGCCCTCCTTCAGATTTTGTTGACCGACGCCCCTGCGGACTACATCGACCAGGCATGGGTCTCGATCTCGAGGGTGTACCTGATTCCCGGCGAAGAGGACCCCGAGGAAGGACCGCCCTTCATCGACCTGTTCCACGATGAGGACGATCCCCTCCGCTACGATCTCCTCACCCTCAGGGACGGGGTCACCGCCGACATGACGGGAGAGGTGGAGGTCCCGGCGGGAACCTACAACCAGCTCCGGATGATCGTAGCCGATGCCGAGGTGACGTTGATCGACGGGTACGAGTTCGAGGACGGCGGGCAGACCCGAGAACTCATGATCCCCAGCGGCGCCCAGAGCGGGATCAAGGTGAATCTGGCCGATCCGATCACCGCCGAAGAGGGCACGATCAATGTGATTCTGGTGGATTTCGACGTAGACCAGAACTTCGTGATCCAGGGGAATCCGGAGACCCCCGCCGGAATCCGTGGAATCCTCTTCACTCCCATGCTGCGTGAACTCTCGAGGTCGATGAACGGAAGCTGACCAGGACCGCGGTCCTGGTAGGAGAACTCGGGCCTCTGGCGCTCCGGATTCGACCGGAGGTCAGGGGCCTGAGTGCGTTCTGCACCATGTCAAATCTTTGGATCACGCGCGCCTTTCCACTCTCGGAACGACCTCCCAGGGGACCGGAAGCTCCGGGGGCCGGTCGGTGCAGTTCCGGCCCCGGCCGGGGCGGAGCGCCGCAGGTCGGCTTACGATTTCGCTTTCTCGCGTGAACCCGCTAAAATCATGAGGTGCATCACCGCCGCTGACCGGAGCCCCGTCCTTTATCGAGACGTGGGCCGGCCGGCCCCGTCTCGGGCCGCTGCCCATTTCGCTTATGCTCTGGATCAAGGAGTCGTCCGTTGATCACCATCTGTGCATGGTGTACTGAGCCCATCCCCGCTTCAGGTTCCGGTTCCGGACGCGCGCGCGGGGAAGGTCCCTTGCCGGCGAAACCCAACGGACAAGGGGAGATCGCGTCCCACGGCGTCTGCTCCCGGTGTGTGGAGGAGCTGGACATCATGCCGGTGGAGAACCTCCTGGAGTACGACCGGGAGAACTATGACGAACTCCCCTTCGGAATCATCGAGGTCGACGGCGACGGGCGCATTTTGACCTACAATCGATGGGAGGAGCAGCTGGCGAATCGGGGCCGGGACACCACCGTGGGTCGCCTCTTCTTCTCCGAGGTGGCTCCATGCACCGGGGTGGCCGAGTTCGAGGGTCGCTTCAAGGAGATGGTGGCGCAGAACCGGGTGGCGCGAGAAGAGCTGGATTTCGTGTTCAAATTCCCCGGCGAGAGCAAGCTGGTGAACATCATCCTCACCTGGACCCCCGCCTGGAAACGGGGCTTCATCCTGGTGAAGGCGTAGGGGCTGGATCGGAAAGCTTCTCCTTCCACTGGCTTGACCTCTTCCCCTGAATCTCCCTCTCGGAAGAGGAGCATGGCCCCACCCTCTGCAGACACCTTCCGCGTTGCGCTGATGCCCCTCCCACCGCAGGCGGTGCCCCCCTTCACCCTCGACCGGGAACCCCCACCCCGAGTCATGGATTCCCTCGGTGAGCGGATGGGCCAAGGAAGCTCCCACCGGCCCCCACCACGACCGAGAGCCCGAGGAATTCATGAGCGCACCCGCGACCCTTGCAGACCGTGACGCCACGACGGAGATCCGTCGATACTACTCGGAGATTCTCCGCTCCAGCGAAGACCTGAAGACGGGGGCGTGTTGCGCCCCTGAGGACCTTCCTCCCATGCTTCGCGATCTGGAGCAGCGAATCCACCCTGAGGTGCGGGAGCGCTTCTACGGGTGCGGCGCCCCCCTTCCCCCAGCCCTTGAGGGCGCCACGGTGCTGGATCTGGGATGTGGCGCCGGTCGGGATGCGTACCTCCTGTCCCAGCTGGTGGGCCCCCGGGGTCGAGTCATCGGAGTGGACATGACCCCTGAGCAGCTCCAAGTGGCGGAGCGCCATCAAGCTTGGCACGCGGCGCAGTTCGACCACCCCCGATCGAATGTGGAATTCCGCCAGGGGTTCATGGAAGACCTGGCCGGCCTGGGTATTGGAGACGCGTCTGTGGATCTCGTCGTGTCCAACTGCGTCTTCAACCTCTCACCTGAGAAGCCTCGGCTGTTCCGTGAGATCTTCCGGGTTCTCAAGCCCGGGGGTGAGCTCTACTTCTCGGACGTCTTCGCCGACCGCAGAATTCCTCCGCAGCTCAAGTCTGATCCCGTGCTCATGGGAGAATGCCTGGCGGGCTCTCTCTACGTCGAAGATTTCAGACGCCTCCTGGCGCGGGTGGGCTGCGCCGACGTGCGCCAGCTGTCGAGCCGGACCGTGCCCCTCCTGGACCCCGCGATCGAGGAGAAGATCGGGATGGTCTCGTTTACCTCCCGGACCGTTCGAGCGTTCAAGCTCGAACTCGAGGATCGCTGCGAAGACTTCGGCCAGGTGGCCACCTACCTGGGCTCCATCCAGGGGCATCCCCATGCCTTCCACCTGGACGATCACCACCGGCTCGAGACCGGCCGCCCCCTCCGCGTCTGTGGGAATAGCGCACGGATGCTCTCCGATTCCAGGTACGCTCCCCACTTCCAGGTGGCGGGAGATCGTTCCGTCCACTACGGCCTCTTCGACTGCGAGTCTCCGGGAGCGGACCAGCCCCTTTCGATCGGCAGCTCCGGACCCTGTTGCTGAGAGAGACGGTGGTGCTTGAAGGGCCCTGAAGGAGGGATCTGTGTCCAAAGGGCGCCGCCCTCACACTCTCAGTTATGAGGCTGCTTGGAGCAGGGGACACCGGAGGCGTTTCCGGGTAGGAGCCGAGTCGCTCGG
>SKKH01000109.1 GCA_007121555.1 Gemmatimonadota bacterium
CGCACCCGCGAGGCCGCCAGTCGCCTCGTGGAGCTCTACGAAGAGCTGGGCGACCCGCTCCGCGCCGAGTCCTACCAGGCTGCGGTGGTGGGGGGCGGGGGATAGGGAAAAGGGGGGTAGGGTCCGTCGGCGAGCTCGTCTTCGTGCCTCCACTTCCTGGGGAGTGGGCCTGCTACTACCCGGAGGTGTGGGGCTCCGCATCGATGCCGGCTTCCCGGACCGGCGGCTCCTGGAGGTCCTCGAGACGCGGGAGGTCCGGCTGGTCGTCTCCAGGTCCGGCTTCATCCTGCCGCGATGACTCCTTCGGGGAAGTCCTGTCGCAATGTGGACAGGCCGGGGCACGGGCCACCGCATCAGGCCTTCCGGGTCCAGGACCCACATCCCTCGACCCCCCGACTCCTTGCGGCGAGCCGATGATCGACTCCGGTGTCATCCTGCGCAATGGATGGCAGGATGACGTTCGGGAGCACGCGAGCGGATCGTCTCCGGTCTGCCCGGTGATGGTCGCGGGGCTTTGCCGGTGATCCGCTTCTTCCGGGCTACCTGCGGTTTGCTTCTTCATCGAGCGCAGACGAACCGCGCCCCCTTCACCGGAGGAGGCCATGACTACCCCAGCGATCAAAGTCACGGTGGCCGCCGGCGCTGTGCTGATGCTACTGGCAGGCGGCGACCGGGTGCAGGCCCAGGGCCCGCCGACCCTCGGGGAGACCTTCGGTCAAAGCCTCGACAACCTGTACAGCAACGTCCGCGACGGTCGGCTCCTGATCTCTCAGTTCAACGCTCAGATCGCGGATGCGCGCCAGGCCTTCTGGGAGCGATATCCGGACGGGCCCGGTCTCGAGGAGGTGGAGGCGCTCTACGCCGAGCTACTGGCCCAGAAGGACGTGTACTTCTTGCAGGAGAGCATCGTCCGACAAGGCATCGAGGGAGCGGATGCGTTCACACGCTTGATTCCCGTCCTCATCGGTCAGTTGGACAACGGCATTCCCCAGCTCGCACAGCCGGCCTTCGGGCGCTGGGCCATGGCCGTCCGCCAACGCGCAGGGCCCGCGCCTCTCTTCCCGAACATGGCCCAGGCTCTCAACGGAGCCTGGGCCGAGTATGATGCCTATGTCCAGGACCGGAACCGGGCCGAGTACCTGATCGGGCCGAAGAGCCCACTCCGGTCAGAGGACCCAATGGAGTACCTCATGGGAGTGATGATGCGGGAGCCGTCGGGGATCCGGGGTGAGCACCTGACGGAAGCGCAGGCACGTGTGATGTACCAGGAGTTTGCCGAAATCGTTGGAGAGGAGGCGATGCTGGCCGCTGGGAGGCGAGGGATCGGGCTGACGAAGATGCCCGATCCCTATCATGTTCGCGAGGAGCTCCCGCCGGGGTTCTTTGGCGAAAGCCAGTACCGCGCCGGCTCGCCGCGGCCGTACCTGGATGACGTTCTGATCCGGGAGGCGCAGAATCCCGCGCTTTCGTTTCTCTATCGAGGCGGGAACCGGGGACCGTGGGTCGAAAGTTGGCGTCAGGCTCGGGAGAGCTACGAGCGACTGGTCCGTGAACACGGCGAATCCCACGTGGCCCGGGCCACCGAGCTGGTGAGCCGAGCCCCCGTGCGTCGGGTGGGGTCCGAGCGGAGGCGCGAGATCGACGGGTACGCGGCCCTAGGGTTCCCTTCCGGGGACGTCCGGGAGTCCTTCACCCGCCTCGTCGCGCTCCCGCCAGCCGAGCTCGCTGCGGTCGCGGAAGGCATCGAGCGCACCGCCGCCACCCTGGCCCCGGCCACCGCCGCCGTATCCGTCTCGACGGTGTACAGCCGAGATGACCGACTGGGCGTAGCGGAACTGATCAGCGCGACCGACGGAACAGTGCTGGCGCAGTTCGAAACGCCGGGCACCGCGGGCCTTCACCTCCTCCGGGCCAACTGGGACGGATCTTCCGAAACGTTCCTCGTCGATGGCACCGATCAGTGCGTCTTCACAGCCCCCCGCCTCGGGCCGGATGGCGCTCTCTACGGGACCCAGGTCAGTCCATGGTGGTGGGTGCGGCATGAATGCGAGGGGGCTGGGATCTACCGGGTCAATCCGGATGGCAGCGACTTCCGGATCCTGCGGATGCTGGAGCAGGGCGAGGTGGAGATTCGGCGGGACAGGCTTCCCCAGGTCCTGGCCGTCGATGATGCAGGGACCATCTTCGGGCAGATGTACAACCCTCACCTCGGGGGGGTCATCTTCCGACTCGAACGGGACGGAACGCGGCTCGGCGTGATCCATGAGTTCCCCGTCTCGGATTCCCGCGGGCGCAACTTCACAGCACACCGGAGGATCGAGGACCTGATGGACGGCGGCGACGGATTCATCTACGGGGTCATGTCGGAAGAGGCAAGCATCCAGACCCACCGAATCACCAGGGAGCAGACGGTGGGCGAGTATCGCGCGCACCTGTTCCGCGTCCGGAAGGAAGGGGGCCGGCATCGCGTACTCCACCGCTTTCCCTCCTCCACCGCCCGGCACGGTTACTTCGCCCAGGCCCTGCTGGGCTCCGACGGACGGCTGTACGGAAGCGTCGGCGTCACGCAGCGGCACGGGTCGTTGGAGTACGGCCAGGTGTTTCGTTTGAACCGCGACGGCACCGATCACGTGACGCTCCATCGGTTTCCTCCCGGAAAGGCACTGGTCTCCGGCATCACCGAAGGGGCCGACGGGGAGTTCTATGGACTGGTCACCTCTGATTGGACCCGCAATGCCGCTCCCTCCGAACTCTTCCGGATCTCCGGCCGGGATTCGACCGACACTTCCTTCTTCACTGCGGGAGAGGAGATGCGGGACCCGCGACAGTTGCTGGTCACGGGCAACGATCTCCTCGGACTCTCGGGGCAGAACCAGATCTTCCGGATCCGGCTGAACGGCAAACCGTGACGGTTCGGGACGGACGGCGCCGCCACTCGCAGATCCATCACACTCAAGGAGGTCCCATGCTCATCCGTCACGTACTTCTGGGGCTTTTGGTCCTGCTGATCGCGGGTGTGGTCCCGGAGCCGGCAGACGCCCAGGTCCGGGACCGGCTGCGGGACTCGGTACGGCGCATCCTGACCTCCGATCGGGATCCCCGCGAGATGACCGTAGATGAGATCGTCGAGCATGGGACCCGCTGCGTCTACGATGATGCGACGTGCATCGACCGAGCGAAGAAGGAAGATGAAATCCTGGTCCTGACCGATGCCCGGGGCGAGGTGCTGATGACCGATGAGGATCGACCGATCCAGGATCCGGATCAGATCAGCTCGCAGCAGCGTGCCGAGCTCCTGCGGCAGGCATTCGCGCCGGAGGAGGACGTGGGTGACGCCGCGCGAGAGCACATGGGTGGCGCCTCGCCTGATGAACGGGAGCTGGCGATCTGGAGCAGAAGCTGTCAGAGCACGGCCCCGGCCGCCGAGATCCCCCGGGATCGCGGTGAGGCCGTCTGCTCGTGCCTCGTCGACGACGCGGCCCGCAGTATCGCGGCGGGAGAGATGGGGAGCGGGTTCACGGATCGTGACCGTGCCTCGCTCGCCCTCAACTTCTGGCAAACATACCAGCGCACCCGCTTTGCGGAGGATCCGGGACCGTTCCGGCTCTGCATGAGGCCCGCACGGCCCCGTCCCTGACCGACGCCAGAGGAGCACGCACTCCGGTGTCCATGGCCGTGCCGGAATCCCTGTGGCTCTCCCTGAAAGGGCCGGTCGTCAGGCTACCACTATCCCTTCAGGAGCCCAAAATGCGTATTCGTCTGTTGTTCCTGTCGCTCGTGGGGGTCCTGGCCCTCTCCTGCTCCGACGGCGCCCAGCTCGTGGACCCATCCGAGACGGACGCGTCGTTCGCCATCGTCGACGCGGAGCGCGGTGACAAGGCAGGCTTCTACTGGCTGCCTCCAATGGCGAACCAGCCGTCCTACGCCGGTGACTTCGACCCCGCGCTTTCGCCGAAGGTCGTGATCTGCGAACTGGAAGGCGACACGTGCGCCGACGATCCCGGGCTCCCACCGATCACCTTCACGATGGAGGGAGCCGGTCCGGAAACAGTCCGGCTCAACGCCGAGGACGAGCACTAGTTCGTCAACTGGCGGTTGGGGGACTTCGACCTCACCGAGGGTGGCCACTACCGCATCTCCGTGTTCGCAGGGGAGCACATGGTGCGCCTCGGATCCGCTGACGTGGAGTCTGTAAGCTCAGGGCGCGATCTGAGGGACGTCGAGACCGGCGAGTACATCGGTGTGATCAAACATGGCGTACTCCCGATCGTGTTCCGGATCGAGACAGGTGTCGTTGCGGGCATAGAGATCCACCCCGAGGAGGCCAGGGCGGAGGTCGGAGAGACCCAGCAGTTCACGGCCTCGATTTTCGACCTCCATGGGGTCGCCATGGTCGCGGCGGTGGACTGGGAGAGCTCGAACCCGGACGTGGCCACGGTGGACGGCACGGGGCTCGCTACGGGTGTGGCCGCGGACGAGGTGAAGATCACCGCGACAGCGGAGCGCGTGTCTGGAAGCGCGGACCTGACCGTGGCCTCACGAACGGCGCCGGGGTCCGCTGACGTCGCTGCCGGGACCAATCATACCTGCGCGCTCGATGGCACGGGCAAGGCATTTTGCTGGGGCATCTGCACTCCTGCGCGCGCACGCCGAACGGCGATGCGTACTGGTGGGGCCGGCACGACGAGGGCCAGCTCGGCCGTTCAGGAGACTCCCGCGTCCCCGGGATAGTCGATGGTGGGCACCAGTGGGCGAGTCTCAGCGCGGGCAGCAACCACACCTGCGGCATCACGACCTCCGACGACGCCTACTGCTGGGGAGCGGGAAGCGCCGGCCAGCTCGGTCACGGCGAGACGGTGGACAAGCAAATGATGCCGGTGCCCGTCGCCGGCGGGCTCAAGTTCGCATCCGTGAGCGCCGGAAATGGTTACACTTGCGGCGTTACCACCCACGACGAGCCTTATTGCTGGGGAAGCAACTTCCGTGGCCAGTTCGGAAACCTGATCGGGGACGACCAACTTGCGCCGCACCCCGTCGCTGGCGACCACCATTTCGCATCCATCCGTGCGCGAGGCCACACGTGTGCCGTAACTGCGGGGCAAGGTGAACTTGGACCAAGCCATGCCTATTGTTGGGGTTCGGGCGGTTCCGGACAGATCGGAGATGGTCTGAGAACGGATGCGCCGACCCCGAGGGCCGTGGCCGGGGACCTCGAGTTCTCATCCGTGGCCGTCGGAAGGGCTCACACGTGCGGTCTCACGACCGACAGCGACGTATACTGCTGGGGCGGCAACACCAGTGGTCAGCTTGGTGTTGGCGGGACAGAGCAGCAGCTCCTGCCCGTGCGCGTTCCGTTTCCGTGAGCCCGCTAGTCCACGCCTCCACCTGGCCGCGTTGGAACGAGCGCTACCTTCTCCTGCGTGACCAGGGATGGTGCCCTTCGTCAGCCGGAAAGCAACGAGCAGAAGACGGGAGGAATTCGAGACCGGTGGCACTGCGGAGCACAAGACTAGACGCGCGAGGGACGCCGAGGGACGTGATGGAGAACCCGCCCGGCTGAACGCATGCCAAAGACTCGGAAGGTATCCGCCGATGGATCTGAAGCACGGGAATCAGGCGTCGACGTCCGGGAGTTCCTACCCAAGCCCGATGCCGCAGCGGCTCTCCTCTCGGTTCTCTCTCCGGACTGTGCAGGTGTGCCATCGGGATTCCGTTCGGCTCACCGCTCCAGATGGATGGCAATGGCCGCGGCTCGCCGCTGGCCGGTGGCGACTCCACCGAACAGGGCGTTCACCGCCCGCTCTCCCGTGCTGGGCTCCCTCACCTCGTCCAGGATTATGGCGTTGGCGCCGAGCTTGCCTGCCTCCTCCCGCAGCTTGTCGATCACCTGCCCCTGGTTCGTGAAGCCGGAGTCCCCGGAGGCGTTCAGGATCGCCACCCGGGTATGGTCCGGGATCTCGTCGTCGGCGAAGTAGACCTCCACCTCCTGGGTTGGGACCATCCGCTGGGAGAAGGAGTGGTCCAGCACGGACTTGTTCACGCTGACACATCCCCCGAGGAGGAGCGGCAGGATGGCCAGCCAAAGGGCCGGATGGAGCCGGGTCATTTCGACCTCCGTTGTTGGGTGATCCGGGGAAAGGGGGGGGTCACCCCCCACCCGCCCCCGCGAACCAGCTGATCCCCAGGTTGAACCGGGCCGTCCGAGCGGGCTCGTCAATGCCCACGGTGAGGTTCCCGGTCCGGACCTCGTCGAAGCGGCCGAAGCCCAGGCGGACTCCCACGTCGAAGGCCACGCTGGACGAGAAGAAGTGGAGGTAGCCGCCTCCCAGGGTGAACGCCGGTCCTCCGATCTCCACCTTGGGTCCGAGCTCGAAGGTCTCGGCAAGCCAGTAGCTGAAGGCGCCGTCCACATAGGGAGCCCCTCTCCGGGTCTCGGAGGCGAAGTGGTACCGCACACCCAGGTCCCCCTGGCCAAGGGTGTAGTCTCCACCCTCCATGGACGCCCCGTCGGCGCCGAGGAAGACGGTGAGGTTCGGGGTGAAGCCCCACCCCAGCCGGAACCCGACACCACCGCCGGACTCGGTGGTGGATTGGTCCGTGAATTGGAGGGAGGAGCCGTTCAGGTGGGCCCCCATGTAAAAGCCCTGGGGCATGGGGTTCTGGGCCTGGAGCTCGACAGCCGAGACTGCGGTGACGGCTGCCCAAAACCCGGCCGCAGCCAGGATGCGGAGAGCGGGAAGAGTTTGACGAGTCATGTTGCGTTCCTCGGCGTCTGGGTGGATGGACAAGCTCCTTTCCGGATCCGGAGCGTCCGAGTCGAAGGATCGCCGGGGGGTGTGACAGTGGGAGAGAGGGGCTGGCAGGCTCTGCTCCGCAGGGGGGCGAAACGGGCATTGAGCCATTTGTTGCCGGGGCATGCACACGGATTGCCCGGCAACGTCCCGGGGCCGCGGAGAACCTTTCGAGAAGGCCCCCGTCAGCAACGAGAAAATGGGCGATTCGAAGGCCGTCAGGTGCGCGGAAGCAAGGGTGGGGCGGGGCACCTGGCCGAGCAAGCGGCCAGAGATGTGGCGAGAGCGCAGCGCCTGGAGGCCGGGGGAGATGCCGTCAGGGAACGAGAGGGAGGGGGGTGTGGCGCCATGGGAAGCGGGCCCACTCAAGCCTCGGAGGCCAGACCCCTGGGGAAGGGTGTTGCGATCTGCTGTGACACACTCCTTCTCGAGCAGAGGTGATCGATGCCTGCGTCCCAAGCAAGGAACCCTTCAGAGACCGTGGCTACTCGCAGGATCTGGAGGTCTTGCGGTTGAAAGGATGTCTGTGATCTCCACACTCTGGACTACTTCCAAGATTCGATCGCGGCGATCCCAGATCAGGTGGTCGGATACTCTGTACGGCTCCGTCCGCACGTCGAGGACGAGGTTCGGGATGCCATGAGGCGGCGACGGAACCGGCTTCCGGGACGCATCTGCAGGAGGCCGCAACGCAACCTTCCACCGGGAAGGGACCGCCGGGGCCGCAGGGCCGGTCAGGTGGATCCGACCTGAACCTTGCCCACCAGGATTCCTCCCGTTGCCAGCTCCAGGGACTCGCAGTCGAGCGAGCCCCGATAGCTTGCCGACGGTCCGATGGTGAGTCTCTCGCACACTCCGTCGCCCTCGAACGCGCCATGGACCGAGAGCTGTGAGGCTTGGACCTCCCCCGTCACCTCGCCGGTGGCCCCGATCAATATCTCGTCCGACTCCAGGGACCCCTCGATGCGCCCCTCGACATGGATCGGTCCATTGCTGCGCAACTCGCCGGAAATCTCCATCCCGGAGCTGATGATCGAAGGCTGCGCTCCGCCCTTCCTGTCGGAGTCGAGTGGGGCAGCTCCGGCCTGGGCCTCTCCTTCGTCTGCCTGCACCGGGTCTGCGGGCGTCGCCCGCGCTTCCTCCTCCGGGGGGGCCGCCTCGTCGGTGCCCGTCGAGCCCTCTTCCTTGCGCTTAATCCATCCCATGGCCGCTCAACTCCAGCATAGGCATTGGGTCTACCTGCTCCCCGTCGACCAGCACTTCGTAGTGCAGGTGGGGGCCGGTCGACACTCCCGTGCTTCCCATGACGCCGATCGGATCACCCGGCTGCACTTCCTCCCCGACCTCGACGGCGATCGAACGCAGGTGAGCATAGCGGGTCACGATACCGGTGACTCCCGTGATCTCCACCGAGAGTCCGTACGCCCCGTTCCACTGCGCGAGGGTGACCACGCCGGGCTGGGAGGCCGTGATGGTTGGATCCCCGCTCGTCACGAAATCGACTCCTGCGTGGTGCTGGAGCCGACCGCTGATTGGGTGGCCGCGCAGCCCGAATCCCGACACCCTACGCTTCTCTGAGAGCGGGGTATGCGTGGGGAGGAGCGAGGCGAGTCCGTTGAGCCGCATGTTCTCGACCAGGAGGCCTTCCTGCTCATCGTCCATGCGCTCGAGCAACGATCGGAGGAGGGGGCTGCCCCCATCACCCTCATCGCCCGAACCCATGGCCGATGCGATGCGGGCGTCCTCGTAGAGGGCTTCCGGGTCCAACCCGACGGACTCCATCGAGGCGAGCATGTTGACGTTTTCATCCTTCAGCAGGTGCCGGGTGACATCGAGGTAGGCCCGCAGAGCGCCGTCAAGCGTCTGGATCTCGGTTTCGCGATCCGCCAGTTCGAACGCGGCAGAGCGAGACTGCTGGAAGAGACCGACATTGCCGAAGACCAGCACAAGCACGACCGCGAGCACTCCGACGGCCGCCATCGCGCGACGCGTGCGATGATGTTCCAGCACCTTCCGGGCGCGGCGCCGGCGCCTCTCTCGCCTGGCGGTCACCTGATCGGCGCTCTCCTCCAACTCTCGGCGAGAGAGCTCCACGTATCGTACTCCCTCGGCGCCCGGAATCAGGACCTTCGCGGAACCCTCCTCCGGGAGGGCGGAGTGAATCGACTGGGCCCAACCGGGTAGCGGGGGTTTGCGAGGCTTCATCGGTTCCTTGCCGGGGTGCTGTCGTCGTCGTTCGAGTCGGAGTCGAGGGGGTCCAATCCATCTCCGTCCTCGAGGGGATCGTCTTCATCGAGGTCGTGCAGCCGGCTGGCAGAGTCCCCACCCAGCGAGGCGGAGGCGCCTGCCAACGCGGAGCCCACCGCTCCATGGGTCGGGGAGGTGCCTTCTTCCGCCCCAGGACTGAGCTTGAGCTCGCACGTGAGGCGGGCTCCGGCCTCGATCTCGATCGACCGGTACTCGAGGACACCCCGGACGCGGGCCGAGCTCCGGACTATCACGTGCTCGGTGACCTGGAGATC
>SKKH01000101.1 GCA_007121555.1 Gemmatimonadota bacterium
CCGCCGCGGCCTGGCTCGTCCTCGGCGTGGTCTCGCCCAACCAGACCGGGCTCGGGGGCGGAGGGTACATTCTCTACCATGAGGCCGCCAGCGGGCAGACCCACTTCCTGGACGCCAACGTGCGGGCGGCGCTGGCCGCCCACCCGGGGATCTTCCTGGACTCCGAGGGCGAGCCCCTGGAGAACGAGGAGATCCGGGCTCGGGGGATGGCCGTGGGGGTCCCCGGTCTGGTCCGGGGCTTCGACGTTGCGCTGAAGCGCTGGGGCACCCGGTACTTCGACGAACTGGCCCTCCCGGCCATCGGGCTGGCCCGGGATGGGTGGGAGGTGGACCGGGAGCTCTCCCTGAGGATCCATCAGACCGTGGAGACCCTGGGGGAGCACGCCCGGGCCGTCTATCTCCCAGAGGGTGAACCCCTTCAGCCTGGAGACCTCCTGATCCAGGAGGACAAGGCCCGTACGCTCGAGCTCATCGCCGAGCACGGGTCCCGCGCCTTCTACCAGGGAGAGGTGGCGGAGGCGGTGGCGGAGTATCTGGACGGGATCGGAGGGCTCCTCACCGTCCAGGACTTCCAGCGCTACAACGTGAGTGTGCATGCCCCCCTCCGATTCGGCTACGGCGACTACCAGGTCGCGACCAATCCCAACATCGCCGGGGGCGGGACCGTATCGACCCTCCTGGGCATCCTCGAGCCCTACGAACTCGAGCTCATGCATCCCCGGTCCCCCGAGCGCTACCACCTCTTCATGGAGGCCACCCGCCTGGCTTCGGCCGGGGCGACCCGGGACTACGCCGATCCCGAGTTCGTGGATCTGCCCTGGCGGGGCATGCGCTCCCACGCGTTCCTGGAGTCGCGTCGTGCCCAGATCCACCCGGATCGCCGCAACCCGGAGGTGGAGGCCACCGATCCCTGGGCGTTCCAGGAGGGAGACCGCTACCACACCCGAGCCCACCACCCCGACTACACGGAGCCCGAGCCGGGCGCGGAGCGGGAAGTGTCGGTGGATCAGGGAGACGAGGGCACGGATCACTTCACCATCGCGGACCGGTGGGGCAACGTCGTGGTCGTCACCACCACGTTGGGGGTGGGGTGGACCGGGGGACACATGGTGCCCGGCTACGGCTTCATGCTCAACGTCACCGGGGGATACTTCGATCTGGAGCCGGGGGGCGCGCAGGAGATCCGTCCCGGAAAGCGGCCCCGGAGCTCGATGACGCCCACCATGGTCTTCCGGGGGGGAGAGCCGATGCTCACGGTGGGGTCACCCAGCCCGGGGGGCATGCAGCACATCCAGGTCCTCCTGAACATCCTGGAGCATGGCATGGATCCGGCCCACGCCGTGGCCGAGCCCCGAGTCGCCCCCGACGACATCTGGGAGGATGGGGTTCCCGAGGAGTCCCTGGCTCGCCTCCGGGAGATGGGTCATGAGATGGCCGAGGACTGGGCGGACCGGGGGGCCGTGGTGGTGCTCCAGCGTCAGGGGCACGCCTGGGTCGGCGCGTCGGACCCCCGGCGGGACGGGGTGGCACTGGGCGTGGCGGTGACCGACGGTGCGGACCCGGACTGACCCGCCGCCGGAAAGGTGAACGGTCTCCTGGGGCGGTGGTGATGCCTACCGCAGCCCCTCCTCGATCTCGTCGGCCACCTCCATGACCCGGTTCCAGTCGAGCCAGGGTCCTTCCCCCCGGATCCAGGTCTCGAACCAGCCCATCTCGCCCATGAGCTTCACCAACTGATTTCGGGGGTCCTGGAGGGCGTGGAGCTCGTCTGGATAGACGAGGAACTCGGTGGGGACCCCCAGCTTCTTCAGCGCCAGGTGGAGCTCCTGCCCCTGGGGCATGGGGATCCGCTGGTCCGCCTGAGGATAGTGGAACAGCGTCGGGGTCACGGCGTTCTGGATGTACTTGAGCGGGGACTCGTCCCACCAGTGGTCGAAGTCGTGCCAGGGCTGGTTCTCCCCGTCCAGGCTGGGGTCGCGCCCCAGGTACCATTCGCGGGAGGCCTGGTTGTCGGTCTGGCCGTAGAGGGAGATCCAGTTCGCGACGCCGGCGCCGCTGGCGATGGCCTGGAAGCGGTCCGTGGTCACGAGCATCCAGTTCGACCAGTGTCCCCCCGCCGACCACCCCATCATGCCCAGGGAATCGGGGTGGGCCAGGCCCATCTCGATGATCCGGTCGATCCCCGTGTGGATGTCCTCGGTGGCCCGGGTCCAGTAGTCGCCGACGATCTCGACCTGGAACTCATGGCCGTAGTGTGACGATCCCCGGTAGTTGGGAAGGAAGAGGGCGTAGTCGTGGGCCGCGAAGAAGTGCCCGTAGGCCCGGTGGGGATTCGACGAGGTGGGAAGAAAGCTGTTCACGTACGCCGCGGCGGGGCCCCCGTGGATGTCGGTGATGAGCGGATAGCGTCGCTCCGGGTCGTGGTTCAGGGGGTATACCAGAAGGCCCTCGACCTCGGTCCCGTCCTCGGAGGTCCACCGGAGGGTCTCGGTCCGGGCCAGCTGGACCGACTCCACCCAGGGATTCGCATCGGTGATTCGCGTCCATCCCGCCCCCTCCCCGGTGGTGGGCCCCGCGGCCTGATCCCACGTCATGGCCCAGAGGTCCTGGGGGGACTCCGGATCCTCGAAACCCAACACCACCGGGGCGCCCGGCTCGGCGGCATGGATGTTCGCGACGCCCCGCCAGTCGGTGAGCTGCCGGACCTCCTCGTCCGCAATGGGGGCCTCGAAGAGCTGCCGGTTCACCCCGTCGGCCCCTACGAAGTGGAGTCGGTCTCCGTCCTCGCTCCAGACGCCTCCGAAGATGTCGTTGTCGAAGGCGCCGGTGACGGGACGCCAGTGGTCCTGGCCCGGGGGGCTCTCCACGGCCCGGACGAAGAGGTCGTTGACGCCCGGTCCGGCGAAGTCCCGTCCCGCGCTGATGGCCAGATGGGACCCCGAGGGAGAGAAGCCTACGATGGACTCGCTCACGTCGTTGTCCGTGAGTCGCTCCCGCTCTCCCGACTCCGGATTCAGGAGATAGACCTCCCTGGGACGGGTATCCGCATGCGGGTCCACGGGTCCCACGATCAGGGCGATCCGGTCGCCCCTCGGCGAGTCCTCGAACCCGTGGACGATGAAGTCGCCCTGGGTGAGTCTGCGGGGCTCCCCATCGCCGGGTCGCACGGCCCAGAGGTGGGAGGGGTGAAGCGTCAGGAAGTCGTCGAAGACCAGGCCCCTCTGGAGGGGGCGGGCCCGGAATCCTTCGTCCCGTCGCCGATGGTTCGCCTCGTCCCAGTCGTCGCCGGCGGTAAAGAGGACCTCCTCTCCGTCTTCACGCCACTCGAAGCTTTCGATGGGGGTGGGATGCTCGGTCAGCGGTTGGGAGTTCCCCTCGCCCCTTCCGTCCTTCATCCGGAGCTGACGGTCGGCCCCGCGTCCCGCCAGATACACCAGGGTTTCTCCATCTCCGCTCCAGCCCCAGTCGTGGATCCCCCCGTCCACATCCGTCACCTGCACCGCTTCCCCCCCGTCCACTGGCATGAAGAAGAGCTGACGCCCGTTCTCCGCCCGGTTCGAGGTGAACCCGAAGAGCTCGCCCGAGGGATGCCACCGGGGATCGCGGTTCGCGCCGTCTCGCCCCCGGGTCATGGCCCGATCCATGGAGCCATCCAGGGCGGCCATGTGGATTTGAGTGTGGCGGTTCGGGGGATCCGGGAAGCTGGCCGGCGTCAGGGTATAGAGGATCCGCGCCCCGTCGGGGGAGACGGTGACGTCCCCGATGGATGCCTGCCGGAAGAGGTCGGCGTAGCCCACGGGCTCCTGCGCCTCCAGGGCTCCGGACCAGGGAAGGAGGGCGAGGAGCACGAGGACGGGAAACGGGGCCGAAGAGATGTAACGCTGCACGTGTGACCTCCGGAGGGCGGGCAAGAGGGAAGGCTCACTTATAGGAGCGGGCCCCGGACCGAGCAAGGTGGCGTGTGACCATCCCCTTCCCTGTGAACCGGCCCACGGCACCGGCGGTTGACATCCAGGCCGTTTCAAGCGACCGTATAAAACGATCGTTTAAATCACGGGGGGCACGTGCCATCAGAAGAAGCGGACACCCGGGGGGCCCTGGTCACCGCCGGCCGACGCCTGTTCGCCGAGCGGGGATACGAGGGGGCGACGGTGCGGGCCATCACAGGCGCCGCCGGAGCCAACGTGGCCTCGGTGGCCTACCACTTCGGCTCCAAGGAAGGGCTCTACCTCCAGGTGATCATGGAGGTGCTCTCACCCCTGGGAGAGCGGATCCAGGAGGTGGCGGCGGCCGAAGCGTCCGGGACGGGGCGAATCGAGGCACTCCTGCAGGCGGTCTTCGAGCATCTCTGGGACAACCCCGACCAGGCTCAGATCATGGTGGAGGTTCGGCTTCATCGGGCCGACCTCCTCCCTCAACTGGCCGAGATGCTGGCACCCATGACCACGGGGCTGATGCAGATCGTGACGGAGGCGCAGGCCAGCGGGGTCGTGCGGGAAGGTCCTCCGTTACTGTTCGTCATGAGCCTCATGGCCCAGCCGGTCTACTTCATGCTTCTCACCCGACGGGCACCCGAGGGCGTGCTCCCTGCAAACCCCCATACGGCCGAAGGACGAAAGGTCTACGTGGACCACATGGTGGACTTCGCCCTCGGCGGGCTCGCCGGGACACACCGGACGGAGGGACGATGAGCGGTTCGAATCCGGACACCGACACTTCTCAGACTTCCAGCGAACATGGGGGGAAGGCCGTCCTCGAAGGTCGAGGGCTGACCCGGACCTACCGGATGGGAGAGGTGGACGTCCACGCCCTGCGCGGAGTCGACTTCTCCCTCCTTGAGGGGGAGTTCCTCGTCCTGGTCGGGGCGTCGGGGAGTGGCAAATCGACCCTCATGAACATCCTGGGTGGGTTGGATCGTCCCACCGAGGGGACCGTCCGCTTCAGGGACAAGGACCTCTCCCGGGCCAACGATCGGCAGCTCACGGAGTTCCGTCGGCTCCATGTCGGTTTCGTCTTCCAGTTCTACAACCTCATGCCGTCGCTCACGGCGCGGGAGAACGTGGCGCTGGTCACCGAGATCGCCCGCGATCCCCTGAGTCCCGCCGAGGCGCTGGACATGGTGGGCCTGGGACATCGCCTCGATCACTTCCCCTCGCAGCTTTCGGGAGGGGAGCAGCAGCGGGTGGCCGTGGCTCGGGCCATCGCCAAGCGCCCGGAGATCCTCCTCTGCGACGAACCCACCGGAGCCCTGGACTACCGTTCCGGGGTGGTGGTGCTCGAGGTCATCGAGCGGGTGAACGCCGAGCTGGGCACGTCCACCGCGGTGATCACCCACAACGCCCCGATCTCGGAGATGGCGAACCGGGTGGTGCTCCTGCATGACGGGCAGGTCGACGAGATCCGGGTGAACGAGAGCCGGACTCCGGCGTCGGACATCCGCTGGTAGGCGGCGGGAACGGGAGGAGAAATGGCGATGCGCCCCTCGACGCTGAACTCCAAGCTGCTCCGGGACATCCGGGAGCGCTGGGCCCAGCTCAGTACCATCGGGTTCGTCGTGGCGGCTGGGATCGCGGCCTTCGTGTCCCTCCAGGCGACCTTCCAGTCTCTGGAGCAGTCCCGGGACGCCTACTACGACGTCTACCGATTCGGCGACGTCTTCGCCACGCTGGAGAGAGCCCCGGACGGGGTTGCCGAGAGGTTGGAGGAGATCCCCGGGGTGACGCTGGTCCACCCTCGCCTGGTCGCTCCTGTGCGGATTCCCCTCCAGATCGACGGGGCCGCCGCGAGCCGGCAACCCCCCATCGGACAGGTGGTCGGACTTCCTCCTGACGGCGAGCCGGCGCTGAACGGAGTGCTGCTCCTGGAAGGCCGGAGGGTGGAGGCCGGTCGGGCCGACGAAGCCCTCCTCCTGGAACCCTTCGCCGAGCGGACGGGGATCGCCCCGGGGGACACGATTCCGGTCGTCATGGAAGGCCGCCTCCGGGAGATCCGGATCACCGGAATCGCCGCCGCGCCCGAGTTCGTCTACCCGGCGCCCCCCGGCCAGGCCGTGGTTCCCGATGACGAGCGGTTCGCCGTCCTCTGGATGGACCGGCAGGCGGTGGCCCCGGCGTTCCAGATGGAGGGGGCCTTCAACGATGTAGTCCTGCGCTTGAGTCCTTCGGCGGTGGAAAGGCAGGTCCTGGCCGAGGTGGACCGGGTCCTGGAGCCCTATGGCGGCCGAGGCGCGATGGGGAGGGACAGGCAACGCTCCAACTACTTCCTGGAGATGAGGCTCGATCAACTCCAGGCCCTCTCGGGCTTCGTCCCGATCCTCTTTCTCGGGGTGGCCGCCTTCCTCCTCAACTTAGTGCTGTCTCGCCTGGTCAAGCTTCAGCGAGGCGAGATCGCGGCCCTGAAGGCCCTGGGCTACCGGGACCGGGAGATCGGCGGGTACTACCTCAAGCTCACCCTTCTGGTGGTGGTGCTGGGGACCTTCGTCGGACTGGGGGCCGGAGCATGGATGGGGCGAGGCCTCACCGGGTTCTTCACCTCATTCTTCCGCCTTCCCCTTCTCGAGTACTCCGTGCCTTTCTCCGTCGTGGGTCCGGCGTTTCTGGTGGCGGCGGTGTTCGGGTTGTTGGGCGCCTTCGCCACCCTTCGGGGGATCCTTCGCCTGTCCCCCGCCGAGGCCATGCGGCCCGAGCCGCCGGAGCGGTACCGTCCCACCATCCTCGAGCGCCTGGGAGTGGGGCATCTCTTCGGTCCGCCGGGTCGGATGATCCTTCGGGAGCTGGGGAGGCGGCCGGTCCGGCTCCTTCTGTCCAGCCTGGGGATCGCCCTGGCGCTGGGAATCATCGTCGTGGGTAGGTTCTCGGCCGACGCCTGGGACGTGATCCTGGATCGCCATTACCAGCAGGCGTACCTCGAGGACGTGAGCGTGACGCTGACCGGACCGGTGGATGCCCGGGGGATCAGAGAGGTGGCGGCGCTCCCGGGGGTCGTTCGGGCCGAGGGGGTCCGGGTGACCTCGGCTCGGATCCATGCGGGTCTTCGGTGGCGCGATGTACCCATCTACGGGTATCGGGAGGGCGATCAGCTCCGCCGGCTCATGGACGCCGAGGGAGCGGTCCTCCCCACGCCCTCAGGAGGGATGGTGCTCACCGAAACGCTGGCCGAGATCCTTGAGGTGGGAATCGGAGATTCGGTGCAGGTACAGTTCCGTGAAGGACGGGCTCAGACTCGAGGGGTGGTGGTGACCGGCACGGTGGACGAGATGTTCGGGCTCCAGGGCCACATGCGGATCCTGGAGTTGAACCATCACCTGGGAGAAGGCCCCGCCGTGAACACCCTGATCCTTACGGTGGACGAGGGGAGCATGGCCCCCCTCCAGGCCCGACTGGCTCAGATGCCGGTAGTACAGGAGGTGACCGAGAAGATGGCGGAGGTGCGGCGGGTCGATGAACTGACCGCCGAGCCGCAGCGGTTTCTCGTACTGATTCTGAGCTTCTTCGGCTCGGTCATCGCCGTCGGGGTGGTCTACAACAATGCCCGCGTCGCGCTCTCGGTGAGGTCCAGGGATCTGGCCAGCCTCAGGGTCCTGGGGTTCACTCGCAGGGAGATCTCCGGGATCCTCCTGGGGGAACAGGCCGTCCAGGTCGCGCTGGCGATCCCCGCGGGGCTCGTCCTGGGACGCGTGTTCACCGGTCTCCTGATGCGTACGCTGGATCCCGAGGAATACCGACTTCCCCTCATGGTGAGCCTCGAGACCTACGCCTTCGCCACCACTGTGGTCGTGGCTGCGGCCCTGGTGAGCGCGCTACTGGTGAGGCGCCGTCTCGACCACCTGGATTTGATCGGAGTCCTGAAGACCCGGGAATGATCCGAATGCCAATTCGAATCGATGCCTCCTGCAACACAAGGGTGACCCAATGTCGGACCAAGAGAAGAAGCCTCGAGAGCTCCCACCGTGGGCTCGCACCGTGCTGCTGGTGGTGCTGGGCGTCGCGGTGCTGGCGGCGTTGATCCTCGCCTTCCGGCCATCCCCGGTGGAGGTGGATCTGGCCTCAGTGGAGCGAGGGACCATGGAGGTGGCCGTGAACGAGGACGGAAAGACCCGTCTCCAGGATCGGTACGTGGTCTCGTCTCCACTCGCGGGCACCCTGGAGCGCGTGCACTGGCGCCCAGGAGACCGGGTGGAAGCCGGGGAGGCCCTCCTTCACCTTCGTCCCATGGCCACCCCGATCCTGGACCCCCGGAGTCGGGCTCAGGCTCAGGCCTCCCTGGAGGCGGCACGGGCGAACCTGGAGCAGGCGCGGGCCCGAGCCGAGGCCGTGGAAGGGGGCCTGGTGGAGGCCCGCCAGGAGCTCCGTCGCCAGGAGATCCTCCTGGCGGAGGCCGGTGGGTCCGAGTCGGCGGTCGAGCGGGCCCGGGCTCGGCTCAGAAGCCAAGAGGCAGAGGAGCGCTCCGCTCGATTCGCGGTGCAGGCCGCCGAGCAGGAGGTCCAGAACGCACGACTCCTTCTGGAACGAGGCGATGGGGTCGAGGGATCCGAACGAATCTCGGTCTGGTCCCCCGTGGAGGGGTCGATCCTGCGGGTCATGCAGGAGAGTGAAGCCGCCGTGCAGGCGGGCGCTCCGATCCTGGAGGTAGGTGATGTCGCGAATCTGGAGATCGTCGTGGATCTTCTCTCTGCCGATGCGGTCCGGGTGGAGCCGGGACAACGGGCGGAGATCGAGCGATGGGGCGGTGAGGAGACGCTGGTGGCCCGGGTGCGCCAGGTCGAGCCCTCGGCCTTCACCAGGGTGTCGGCCCTGGGCATCGAGGAGCAGCGGGTGAACGTCGTGCTGGAACTCGACGAACGCCGGGAAAGCTGGGCGATGCTGGGCGACGGGTTCCGGGTCGAAGCCCGGATCGTGGTCTGGGAGGAGGAGGATGTCCTCCGGGCACCGGCCAGCGCGGTCTTCCGGGACGGCGACGGCTGGTTCGTCTTTCGGGTCGAAGGCGACCGGGCCCGCAGAACGGAGGTCGAGGTGGGGCGCCGAAGCGATGTGGATGCCCAGATCCTTTCCGGGTTGGAGTCCGGAGATCGAGTGGTCCTCTACCCGGGGGAACGGGTCGAGGATGGAGTCCGGGTCCATGCCAGGTGACGCGGGGTGGGTGGCCCCTGCCGCCTACCTGGAAGTGCCGTCCCGGCGGCACACCCCAGAGATGTCGTCCCCAGTGCATCCTCGTCCGAGAGAGGTCCTCCGATGAACCCGTTGCTGCTCGAGCCTGTGAAACGGACCCCTATTCATATGGTCTCG
>SKKH01000141.1 GCA_007121555.1 Gemmatimonadota bacterium
GAGCGCGTGGTGACCGTGCCCCGAGGCTTGTTCAGCAGGATCCACCGGTAACCGGGAAGGGTCACGAGGCGTCCGTCCACCTCCACCCGGTCCGCCTCGGGATCCACGCGACTTCCTGGAGTGGTGGTCACCTGACCGTTCACCCGAACCCGGCCCTGCGCCATGATCCCCTCGGCCTGGCGTCGAGAGGCCACCCCGGCCCGGGAGAGAAACTTCTGGAGCCGCATCCCCCTGGAACCCCGGCTCACTGGGCGGTGGCCCCGTCATCGAGAACCGGCTGGACCTTCGCGTCCGAGTCCGCGCCGTCCGCATCCGACTCCGTGCCCTCCGCATCCGAGTCCGCGACCTTCGCATCCGCCGAGTCCACGCCCTCCTCCCCCTCGTCGGAATCGTCCTCGGGGAGAATCGGCGTGGAGCGGTCCCGGAGGACCACCGGCAGATCCTCGGCCCGGGGCAGGTCCTCGAGGGAGCGAAAGGCGAAATGCTCCAGGAACCGGCGGGTGGTGCCGTAGAGCAGAGGACGACCCAACCCTTCGCCTCGCCCCACCACCTCCACCAACCCCCGGTCCTGGAGGGTCCGGATCACCCCCGACGACCCCACGCCGCGGATATACTCGACCTCGATCCGCCCGATGGGCTGACGATACGCGATGATCGCCAGAGCCTCCAGCGCCGGACCGGAGAGGCGTGACGGCCGTGGGACGGTCTCAAGCCGGTCCAGGTAGGACGCGTACTGGGGTTCGGTGAGGAGCTGGTACCCTTCAGCCAACTCCACCAGCCCGAAGGCTCGTCCCGATTCCAGATAGAACTTCTTCAGAGCCTGCAGCGCCGCCTCGACGGCATCTTCGTCCAACGATTCGTCCGCTCGGGCGATTTCGTCGGCCCGGAGGGGGGCATCACTGGCGAAGAGGACGGCTTCCACGATCTGTTCGGCCTTCACTCAGGTCTCCTCGGTTGGAGGGCCATCCGGGGACGGACCCAGGCTACCTCCCTGAGCGGTCTCGACCTCACGCACGGCGTCGGATTCGTCTCGAGGGTAGAGCCAGAGTTCCCGGAACGGTTCGGACTGGCGGAGGAGAATGCGTCGTCGTCGACCCAGCTCCAGGCCGGCCAGTAGGGTCATGACCCCGTGCATCCGATCATTGAAGGGATCCAATAGGCGGCGGAACTCGATCCCGTCGCTGCCACCCAGTCGACGGAGGGTATCCAGGATGAGTCCGGCCTTCTCCTCCATGGACACGGTCCGAGGGGTCACACGGTGGTCCCGGTCCACCACCTCAGGGAGGGTCACGCCCATGGCCGCCTGCATGACCTCCTCCCACGTGGTCTCCAGGGGCACGTCGTCCAGGGCGGGGCCCGGGCGATCCTCGATCCATCCCTTCGCCCTCCTGCGGGCCCGCTCGGCCTCGGAACGTTCGAGCCTCCGGGTGATCTCCCGGATCTGCTCGTACTCCAGGAGGCGCCGCACGAGCTCGGCCCTGGGATCCTCATCCTCGTCCTCCACCGGGCGAGGGAGGATCATCTGGGCCTTGATTCGGATCAGGGTGGAGGCCATCTCCAGAAACTCGCCCGCCGAGTCCAGTTCACCGGCCCGGATCTCCTTCACGGCCACCAGGAACTGCTGGGTGATCGTGTGGATGGGGATGTCGAAGATGTCGATGTCCTGCTGGCGAATCAGGTGGAGGAGGAGGTCCAGGGGTCCCTGGAACCGTTCCAGCTCCACCATGAAGCCGTGCCCTTCGTCGTCCATCGTCCCCCGAGGGCGAGGGCCGTTCCGACTCCTGGAGGTGGTCATAGGGGAGCGCCGCCGAGCGAGAGGCCCACCAGCCCCAGGAGGAGGCGGGTCAGAAACTCCACCGGCACCATGATGATCTGGAAGCCCCCTGGGACCAGGAAGAGCACGGCCAGGAGGGCCAGGATCCCGAAGCGGCCAAAGGATCGGTACTGTTCGCGGATCCCTGCCGGAAGCAGGTGATACAGGACGTGCGACCCATCGAGTGGAGGCACCGGAATCAGGTTGAAGACCGCGAGGATCAGGTTGATGAGGATCCCGTAGAAGGCCGCCGCTGCCAGCAGCGCTCCCAGGCCTTCTCCTCCAGGCTCGAGCCCCGCGGCGGCCAGGGGCGCCAGCGCCAGGGTGAAGAGCACCGCCAGAATCAGATTCACGGCAATTCCAGCGAGCGAGACGCGGATGTCACCCCCCTTCCGGTCGCGGAAGTTGGCCGGATTCACCGGCACGGGTCGAGCCCAGCCGAAGATGAAGCTCCCCGGCATGGCGATGAGGAGCGCAGGGACCAGGAACGACCCGACCGGGTCCAGATGGGGGATGGGGTTCAGCGTGATCCGACCCTGCCGCTCGGCCGTAGGGTCGCCCTCCCTCCGTGCGACCCAGGCATGGGCCACCTCATGGAGGACGATGGAGAGCAGGAGGACGGGAAGTAGGAGGAGCCATTCCATGGAAGGAAGAAGCTATCCCCAAGAGGGCTCTGGCAGAAGTGGCGTTGGGGGTGCCGGCTCGTTCAACCGCTCGTCCTGGCTGGAGCTGAAAGGCCTTTGAAGCACCGGCGTCACCCTCGCAGCGGGGTCCTGCGGCAGCGGGAGCGGTGGAGCCCTAAGGACGGGGGATTGATCTGTCGCAATCGGCACAATATCTTTCCAGTCTCTGTTAGTTCACGTAGCCGTACCTGAGGTCCGAATGCCGAACATCAAGAGTGCGAAGAAGCGGATGGAGCTGGGCCGGAAGTGGGCCGCCCGCAATCGTGTGAGCCGGTCCCGCCTCCGTACCGCCATCAAGCGGGTGCGTCAGTCCGAGGACCCTGAAACGGCTGAGGCCCGCATGCGGGAGGCCGAATCCCTCCTGGATCGAGCGGCGCAGCGCCGTCTCATGCATCCGAACAAGGCCGCGCGGATCAAGAGCCAGCTTCAGAAGTTCATCAAGACCACGTCCCAGAGTTGACTCCACCTGGAACCCGAAACACACGCTTGAGCGGTTGAAGGCCCCGACCATCCTTTGATGGTCGGGGCCTTCGTCGTACCTCGACGTCGGATCCTGCTTCACCACCCCTGCCCCGCTCGCCGCCGGTTCTCGGCGGTCGCTGCCAGCGATCAGGCGCCTCCGCTCCATCCACCGTCCAGATCCCAGATGGATCGCCCGCCCACGATGGTGCGGACCGCCCGGCCCTTGAGCTCCCATCCCCTGAAGGGAGTGTTCCGGCTCCGCGAGAGGAAGGTCTTCGGATCCACCGCCCATGCGGCCTCTAGATCCAGGAGCGTGACGTCGGCGACCGTCCCCTCCGACAGGTCGCCCCCGGGAAGGCCGAAGGCTCTCGCAGGAGACCGGCTCATCCGCTCGATCAGGGTGTTCAGGTCGATCCGACCCTTGTGAAAAAAGTGGGTCAGCATGAGACCGACGCTCGTCTCGAGGCCCACCACTCCGAACGGGGCGTCATCGAAGGCCTGCTCCTTTTCATCGTAATGATGGGGAGCGTGATCCGTCGCCAGGGTATCCAGCGTCCCGTCGAGCAAGCCCGCCACCACAGCCTCCCGGTCCTCCGCCGACCGGAGGGGGGGGTTCATCTTGGCATCGGTCCGATATCCGTCCACCGCTTCGTCGGTGAGCAGGAGATGGTGGGGCGTGGCTTCGGCGGTGACGTGGACACCCCGGGCCTTCGCCTCCCGGATCGCCTCGACCCCGCGGCGGGTGGAGACGTGCTGGAGGTGGATGTGTCCACCCGTCAGTTCGGCGACCAACAGGTCCCGCAGAATGTGCACGTCCTCTGAGGCGTTGGGCTTCCCCCGGATCCCGAGGCGTGCCGAGACGAGCCCTTCGTTCATGCCGCCGCCCCGGGAGAGCCCGAGGTCCTCAGGATGATCGGCCACGGGGATGCCGAAGGTCTGCGCGTATTCCAGGGCCCGGCGCATGAGCCCCGAGTTCATGACCGGATGTCCATCGTCGGTGATGGCCACGGCGCCGGCCTCCACGAGTTCACCGATCTCGGTGAGGCGCTCCCCCTTCTGGCCCAGAGACAGGGCCCCCACGGGATACACCCTGCTGGCCCCGGCGGCCCGTCCCGCGGCCGCCACGAACCCCACCGTGGCCGGCGAGTCGATGACGGGGTCGGTGTTGGGCATGGCGCAGACCGAAGTGAACCCACCGGCGGCCGCCGATCGGGCCCCCGAGGCGATGGTCTCCTTCCGCTCCCCTCCCGGCTCCCGGAGGTGAACGTGGACATCGATGAGCCCGGGAACCACCACCAGACCGGAACAGTCCAGCACCTCGGCCCCCTCAGGCGAATCCAGCCCTTCTCCCCGGGCAGCCACCCGACCATCGACCAGGAGGAGATCCAGAGGCTGGTCCAGCTTCTGTTCGGGGTCCACCACCCGCCCTCCCTGGAGGAAGAGGGGTTGGTGCCGGGTTCGCTCGCTCATCCCATCCCTCCCTTTTTCGCGGCCTCGGCCCGTTCCGGAGCCCCACCGGCCAGTAGATACAGGACCGCCATCCGGACGGCCACACCGTTCGTTACCTGCTGGAGAATCACCGAATGGGGTCCATCGGCCACATCCGAATCGATCTCCACGCCCCGGTTCATGGGTCCGGGGTGGAGCACGAGGAGGTCGCGGGGTGCCGCCTCGAGTCGCGGCATGGTCACCCCGAAGAACCGGTTGTACTCCCTGAGCGAGGGCACGAATCCCCCCTGCATTCGCTCGAGCTGCAGCCGGAGCACGTTGAGAACCTCGGCCCACTCGATGGCCTCCTCGATCCTCCGGAACACCCGGACTCCCAGAGCCTCGATCCCCGCGGGCACCAGGGTCATGGGTCCGCACACCCCCACCTCGGCCCCCAGGCGCAGCAAGCCGAAGATATTGGACCGGGCGACCCGGGAGTGGAGGATATCGCCCACGATGCAGACCTTGAGTCCCTCGAGTTCATGGCGGTGGTCCCGGATCGTGAGCAGATCGAGGAGGGCCTGTGTGGGATGCTCGTGGGCTCCGTCCCCCGCATTGATCACGTTCGAGGGAATCCGGTCGGCCAGGAAGCGAGCCGCACCGGACGAGCCGTGGCGGATCACCACCATGTCGATCCGCATCGCCTCGAGGTTGCGCGCCGTGTCCACCAGGGTCTCGCCCTTCACCACCGAGGATCCGGAGGCCGAAATGTTCACCGTGTCGGCGCTGAGCCGCTTCTCGGCGAACTCGAAGGAGATCCGGGTTCGGGTCGAGGGCTCCATGAACAGGTTCACGATGGTCTTCCCCCGGAGAACCGGGACCTTCTTGATGCGCCGCTCCGAGATCTCCTTGAAGGGTTCGGCGGTGTCCAGGATGCTGAGGATCTGCTCTCCGGTGAGCTCCTCGAGCCCGATGAGATCCTTGCCGAGGGGAGACGGTTCCCGGGTCACCGAGCCTCCTCAGATCGGGTCACGAGTTCGACCGCCAGGCGTCCATCCTCTTCCGGCACCAGCACCTCCACCTGCTGTGAGGGAAGAACACTCACCACTCGGCCCACGATATCCGGCTGGATCGGCAGCTCTCTTCCCCCTCGATCCACCAGGACACAGAGGAGGATCCGGGCCGGGCGACCCCAGTCCATGAGTTCGTTCATGGCGGCCCGGGAGGTGCGGCCCGTGAAGAGGACGTCATCCACGACCACCACGCACCGGTCGTCCACCCCCTCGAGAGGGAGGTTGGACTCCCCCACAACCGGACGTGGACCCACCTCCATCAGGTCGTCCCGGTACAGGGTGATGTCCAGAGCTCCCGACGGGATCCGAACCCCCTCGTCCTCCTCCAGCTTCGCTCGGATTCGTTCGGCCAGCTCCACGCCCCGCCTGCGGATTCCCAGGACCACGAGGTCCTCGGTGCCCTGATTGCGCTCCACGATTTCCCGCGCCATCCGGTCGAGGGCCCGCTCCACGGCAGGCGCGTCCATCAGTATGATGCGCTTCTCATCTCCCATGGGCGCTCCAGGTGAGGAATTGTGGGGAGGGTCCGCTCGGGACCGGATCCCGAGGGGTTCGCAGGACCCATCTGGACGAGTCGGAGATGGGCCGGCAGTCGTGACCTGGCAGATCCGCGAGGGCTGCGTTGCCAACCCGGCACCCCTCGCCCCTCGGTCCCTCGCCGAATCTCCGACCCCCACACTAGACCGATCCGGGACGGGGTGTCAACGAAGGCCGAAGTTTGCGAAGGGTGAGCCTGCAGGGCATCTTCGGGCCGGTTGATTCCGCTGCCGGGAGAGCCGTGGAGCGCTCCCGGTGCCCCGTTCCACCTCCACCACGCGCTGAAGAAGGGACGTCCTTACATGACCGTATCCATCGATCCGGGCTGGCTCAGTCTGGCGCCCCCACTCGTGGCCATCGCCCTGGCCCTTCTGACCCGGGAGGTGGTCCTCTCTCTCTTCGCAGGGGTCTGGATGGGAGCCCTCTTCCTGGCTGGATACGACCCCCTGGTTGGCACTGGGGCGTCACTTCAGTACCTCATCGACGCCCTCGTGGATTCGGATCACATGGCGATCGTGGTCTTCAGCATGCTCCTGGGAGGAATGGTCGGGGTCATGGCGCGGAGCGGAGGCACCCAGGGGGTGGTGGCGGTCCTGGAGAAACTCGCCACGAATCGGCGGCGGGGCCAGCTCTTCACCTGGGCCTCGGCCGTCTTCATCTTCTTCGACGACTACGCCAACACCCTGATCCGGGGCAACGCGCTTCGCCCCATGACGGACCGCCTCCTGATCTCCCGAGAAAAGCTGGCGTATATCGTGGATTCCACGGCCGCTCCCCTGGCGGTGAGTGCCGTGATCACCACCTGGATCGGCTTCCAGATCACCCAGGTGCGGGACTCCCTGGCCACCCTGGCGGATCAGACTGCGGACCCGGAGGCGGCGGCCCAGCTCCAGGCCGGCGCCGACAACGCCTTCGTCGTGGTCCTCCACTCCATCCCGTATCTGTTCTACCCGATCCTGGCCCTCTTCTTCGTCCTGATGGTCATTGTGATGAAGCGGGACTTCGGGCCCATGTACCATGCGGAGCGACGCGCCTATTCCGGAGAGGGGCTGATTCGGCCGGACGCCCAGCCCGCCGCAGACCCCACCGCCGAGTCACTTCAGCCCCCCGAGGGAGCGCCCCACCGCTGGTACAACGCCGCTGTCCCCGTCCTGGCGGTCATCGTGGTGGCCATGGGCGGCCTCTGGGGCACGGGTTCAGCGGGCCTCGATCCGGCCGATCGCACCATCGTGAACGTGATCGGCGACGCCGATCCCTTCGCCGCGCTCCTCTGGGCCTCCTTCGCCGGATGCGCCGTGGCCATCGGGATGGTGGTGACCCAGCGGATCCTCTCTCTGAAGGGAGCCCTGGACGCCTGGCTGGGGGGCATGCAGTCCATGCTCATGGCCATCATCATCCTGGTGCTGGCCTGGGCCCTGGGCGGGGTGACCGGGGACATGGGCACCGGTCCCTACCTGGCCTCTCTCCTCCAGGACACGCTGCCCCTGACGATCCTTCCTGGACTCGTCTTTCTCGTGGCGGCTCTCACCGCATTCTCCACAGGAACCTCATGGGGCACCATGGCGATCCTCTTTCCGGTGGTGATTCCCCTGGCCGTCGCCATGGGGGCGGGGGTCGGCTTCGCCGGTGGAGAGCACTACGGCATCCTTCTGGGCACGATTTCCTCGGTGATGGCCGGGGCGGTCTTCGGGGATCACAGCTCGCCCATCTCCGATACGACGGTGCTCAGCTCCATGGCGTCGGCCTGTGACCTGGTGGACCACGTCCGTACCCAGCTTCCCTATGCGCTGGTGGTGGCAGTGGTGGCCCTGGCCGTCGGCGAAATCCCCGCAGCCGCCGAGTGGATCCATCCCGTCTGGTCCATCCTCATCGGGTTGGTTCTCCTCTGGCTGGTGCTTCGGATCTGGGGGAAGGACCCGGGCAAGGGACTCCCGGAAGAGGTGCCGCGCTGAAGCTCGATCACGCCCCTACTGGCCTGATCGGCTCGGGTGTGGTACTGTGGCAGTCTACCAAAAAGATTGTAGCGCGCAGTTCGGCGAAGCCGACCCTTAACCCGGGGGGTACGCCGTCACTGAGCCCCGTGCAGTCACGATCTCCTGGAGGAGACATGTCCCGATCCCGCATTCTGGTCGTGGAGGATGATGAGGCTCTGACCGATGGTCTCCGCAAGAACCTGGAATACGAAGGGTACCAGGTGGAGATCGAGACCGATGGTCATCGAGGGCTCGAGCGAGCCCAGGGGGAGCCGTGGGATCTCCTCATCACCGAGTTGGCCCTTCCAGGCCTCGACGGGATCCAGCTCCTCCGGTGCCTGCGAAAGTCGAACCTGGACCTCCCCGTTCTGATCCTCTCGACCCGAAGGGAGGAGGCCGACAAGGTACTGGGACTTCGCATGGGAGCCGACGACTACGTGACGAAGCCCTACAGCACCCTGGAACTCATGGCCCGTGTCGAGGCGCTTCTGCGCCGCAGCCAGGTCCGGTCGCATGGAGACCGGCGGCGCAATGGGTCCGCAGCTTCCGGCACCGGACACCGGCCCCGCCCCGGGAGAGGGACGTCCCGGGGGTTCGGCACGATCGAAGTGAACCCGGATAGCCGAGTGGTCCGAAGGGCGGGAGATCCCGTGGCACTCACTCCCCGCGAACTGGATCTTCTCCTCGCCCTCCTGAAGCGTCAGGGAGCGGTGGCGAGTCGGAAGGAGCTCCTCAGGGAGGTATGGGATCTTTCGGTTCCCCCTACGAGCCGGACGGTGGACACCCACATGGCCGAACTTCGCAGGAAGCTTGAGGACGACCCCTCCCATCCCCGGCACCTGCTGACCGTGCGGAAGGTGGGATACCGGCTCGAGGCCTAGGAAGGCCGTTGAAGGGGGGCGAGGGGGATTGGGCGGGTGAGGCCGGTCATCGCCTTTCCCGGAAAAAGGCGCGGAGCAGTTCGGCCGAGGGCGTGGCCAGGACGCCGGGGGTCACGGGGAGGCGGTGGTTGAGTCGGGGGTCCTGGACAAGGTTTCCAAGGCTCCCCACCATCCCGGCCTTGGGGTCCGAGGCGCCGTACACGAGCCGAGCCAGCCGGGCCAGCACCACCGACCCGGCGCACTGAGCACAGGGCTCCAGCGTCACGTAGAGGGTGGCCCCGGGGAGACGTGCGGTGCCGACCCGGCGGGCGGCGGCTCTGAGGGCCACCACCTCGGCGTGGGCCGTGGGGTCGGTCCAACTCAGGGTCCGGTTGCC
>SKKH01000188.1 GCA_007121555.1 Gemmatimonadota bacterium
CCCGGGGAATCGGTCCCGTCATAGGCGGACAGGAGCTGGTCCGCCAGCGCTTCCGGATCCGTCGCCACCGGTTCCAGCCGATCCAGCCGGATCGCGAAGTCGCCTTCCTCCTCGTCGACCGGCACGACTTCCAGACTGTACGATCCCTCCACTTCGGTCTCGAACTGGAAGGGCTCCTCACCCCGGATCCGGACATCCACGGACTGGAGCTGGCTGCCGTCGGGCCGGAGGATCCGGACCGCCACGTCCACGGACTCCTGGTCCACCACGCCGCGCACGAAATACTCGGGCCGGGTGTCCAGGGTGTACCGGACCGTGTCCCCGGCCGTGAGGGAGCCGGAAAGAGGCTCTCCCACATGGAGGGGGATCCCTTCCTGAGCGCTCACGGCGGTGGACGTTGTCAGAACCAGCACTGTGATGGATACGATCCAGGATACAGAACG
Source organism: Gemmatimonadota bacterium (assembly GCA_007121555.1). Classification (GTDB taxonomy): domain Bacteria; phylum Gemmatimonadota; class Gemmatimonadetes; order Longimicrobiales; family Gaopeijiaceae; genus PWLA01. Next base: position 444 of record SKKH01000188.1, read on the forward strand.
AGGGGATGGACAGCTCATGGCGTGATCTGATTTGGGGAAGGAGTGTTCGAGACGTTCAACGTGCCTTGCCGGTGACGACAGGCGGCACAACCCGGATCTTCACAGCCGCAGCGACGGAGAAGCCCTCGAACCAAGATACGCCTCGGCCGGGAGCGGGGGAAGGAGCGCCGGTTGCCCTGAGCGTCCTGGATTCCGGGCCTCGTCGAGGGGCAGGTGCCAACTCGATCGTGGTCGGCGCACTCCCGCCAGCGGAAACTCTCACGGGTTCTGGGGAGGCTGTGTATACCTTGCAGTATACGAAAGGTGTGGGTAGTCTCGGAGAGATCTTCATTTCGCTCCCGATCCCGGGAGGTCGGCAAGGGAGTCGCAGGCCAGTCGGGAGTTCTCTCGGTGTGCGATCAGCGGAGAGGACTCCGCGACGGCCTGTTCTGAATCCTTGACACCCCAATCCTCGACTCCTATGAAGCCCAGTCGGACCACGGGGGACGCCCAGCCCCATCATTCCAGGCGCATCGAAGGTGAGGTGCGAGTCCGAACTCTGGAGACCCACGCAGAGCGTGAGGCCTGCGTCCGCCTCCAGCGTGCCATCTGGGGGCCGAGCTACGAGGACGTGGTCCCGGCTTCCATCCTGAAGGTTTCCCAGAATGTGGGCGGAGTCGCGGCGGGAGCCTTCCTGGAAGACGACGAGCTGGTCGGTTTCGTCTACGGGATGACGGGGATACGGGAGGGACGACTCACCCACTGGTCGCACATGCTGGGTGTGCTGTACGATCACCGGGGCCGAGGCATCGGGCAGCAGCTCAAGCTCTTCCAGCGTCAGTGGCTCGTGGACCGCGGTCTCGAGGAGATGCGTTGGACCTTCGACCCCCTGGTCTCCGGGAACGCCGACTTCAACATGAATGTCTTGGGGGTTCGGATCCATGAGTACGTGGCAGATATGTACGGCGACACCGGGAGCGGCCTTCATTCTTTCGGCACCGATCGCTTCATTGCCCACTGGGACCTCACCGAACCGGTGACCGGGGGCCGCCCCGAGCTCGTCGAGCCCGTCGCCTGGGACCAGGCTCCCCTCCTGAACACGGAGTGGGCCGATGGGGACGGAGCGGGACGGCTCAGCGATCCGGTCCCTCGGGCGGCGCGGATCGTGATTCCCTACGACATCGTCTCTCTGGCCCGGGAGGAGCCGCGGGCGGCCCAGGCGTGGCGCGCCTCCACCCGAGCGGCGTTTCACGCTGCTCGCGACGAAGGATACGAGGTCGTGGGCTTCACCCGTTCCCGTTCGGCAGCACGAGGCCATTACCTTCTCGCTCATTCCTCCATGGTCGCCTCTCGATGAAACTCGAAGCCGTCACCCTCAGAGAGATCCACCTGCCACTCCGAGAGCCCTTCCGGATCTCGTCGGGGACCGTTTCGGAGCGACGCATCCTTCTCCTCGAGCTACACGACGAAAGCGGCGCCGGGGCCTGGGCCGAGTGCGTGGCCGCCGAAAGGCCCAACTACAGCCCCGAGACCATCGACACGGCCTGGCTGGCGCTTCGGCTGTGGCTGGTGCCCAGGGTTCTGGGCCGTACCTTCGGGGCGGGGTCCGCGGTGCATGCCGCCCTGGAGGGTGCCGCCCGGGGTCACCCCATGGCTAAGGCGGCCCTGGAGATGGGGGCCTGGGGGCTCGAAGCCGAACTCTCGCGGCGGCCGCTGGCCGAGCTGCTGGGAGGTGTGCGGCAGACCGTGGAGGTGGGGGTATCCCTGGGCATCGAAGACTCACCCGAGAGGTTGGCGGAGAAGGCCGCCTCGGCCGTGGAGAGGGGGTACCGGAAGATCAAGCTCAAGATCGAGCCGGGATCGGATGTGGAGTTCGTCCGGAAGGTGCGGGAGGTGGTGGGGCCCGAGGTTCCTCTCATGGTCGACGCCAATGCCGCCTACGGCCCGGAGGACGGGGACCGGCTCCAAGAGCTCGACGAGTTCGGATTGACCATGATCGAACAGCCCCTGGACCGCACGGACCTGCTGCGTCACGCCCGCCTGCAGAAGCGGCTTGAGACCCCGATCTGCCTGGATGAGTCCATCGATTGCGTCGATCGCGTGGAGGACATGATCGCTCTGGGAAGTGGACGAGTCGTCAACATCAAGCCGGGTCGGGTCGGAGGCTTCACCGCCTCGAGAGCTATACATGACCGATGCAGGGAGTCGGGCCTCCCCGTGTGGTGTGGGGGGATGCTGGAGAGCGGGATCGGGCGGGCCTACAACGTGGCGCTGGCCTCCCTTCCCAACTTCACCATGCCCGGAGACCTGTCCCCCAGTCGCCGCTACTGGGCCCGGGACATCGTCGATCCGGAGTGGACCATGGGTCCGGACGGCATGGTCCAGGTTCCGCTGGATCGGCCGGGGATCGGAGTGGAGGTGGACCGGGAACGGGTGGAAGCGCTCACCGTTCGAAGGGAGCGGCTGGTACATGACGGTCGACCAGCCGGACTCCAGGAGTAGGCCACGATCGCGGACTCGGACAGGTGCATCCCGTTCAAGAGTCAACCGATCAGAAGCGGTTGTGATGGATGGTCACCGCCAGGAATCCGGACGCATCCAGGATGGAGTCGGCCTCGTACCGGATCGTGGACCCATCCACACGTTCCACCTCGGCCAGGTACGACAGAATTTCGGCATCGGTCTCGCTCTTGAAGACGATCTCCAGCGTCACGGCGCCGGCACGAGAGCCCGAGTCCTCCCAGGGGGTGTAGGGCTGGAAATCTCCCAGCCTGTTCAAGGCGGCCGTCGTACTCTCTGCAATGATCGCGTTGGAGCGGGAGGGGTGCATGGTTCGCGCGGCCCGGTTCCCCAGGGCGACCTTCACCACGGCCTCCTCCACGTCACCCACCAGCTCACGGAGTTCTCCCGCGGCGTTCTGATCTCCCGAGACCATGACCACGGGTACGCCGAAGTGGCCGGCGATGGCCGCGTTGAACCCACCTTCCGGCACCGAGATTCCGTTGATCCGGAGGTCGAAGATCTGGCCCCCGGACATGGTGTGGGCGGCAATGGCCTCGGGCGTTCCCTCCGAGGCGTGATATCCGATGAAGATGGCGGCGTCGAAGGTCTCGTCGATTCCCTCCATCATGATGAGCCGCCGCGGCCACGACCGGATCAGCTCCACGTCGGGGTGCAGGTCCTCCACCACCAGGTTGTGTCCCGTTCCGTGGGAGTCGGACACCACGACCTCGGTGGCGCCGGCCGCAAAGGCGGCCCCGGCGGCGGCATTCACTTCCTCCGTCATGATGCGCCGAAACCGCTCCCACTCCTGGCCGTCCGAGCCGAATTGCATCCGGGAGACGCCCCCGCTCACTCCCTCCAGGTCCGCCGAGATGTAGACCTTCAGCGCCTCGAGCCCGGGGTCGGGGATGGAATCCTTCTGGAGGGCGACGGGGGAATGGGCGAGGAGGACGGTGGCCGCCGGGGTCCCGGCGGGATCGCCGGCCAGTGCGAGCAAGCCCATCAGCGCAGCGGTGATGGTCCAGTGGGATCCGTTCATGGTCGTCGCTCCTGAGAGAAGAATGCAGGCCCTTGCGAAGGCAGCCGGCTCGGTCGAGACGCGCCGGTCATCGTCGGTCTTCGGGGGGTCACTCGCCGTCCAGCGGAGCCCGGGTTTCTTCCGGTGGAATGGGGGAGGCCACGACTGGATCCGGCCCGGCGCGCCGGAGCTGCCACACGCCGATGGTCAGGACCGGGATCACGTACACCGCGAAGAACCCCCACGCGATGGTTCCATATCCCCGCGCGATGAGGGGGATGATCCCCAGGGTGGCCAGGCCGGCGCTGAGTCCGATGCCCGCCACCGCCAGCAGCGCCCGATGGATGGGTGCGAGAGTCCTTCTGCGGGTCTCCCTGAGGTAGCCGTCCACCCGTTCGATGCTGCCCTGGATGAGCCCGGCGCCGGTCTCGATGAAGGTGCCGAAGAGGGCGATCAGGTAGATGACCAGGAGTGCTCCTATCCCCAGGGACGTGATGACGAAGAAGACCGGGATCTCCTGGGCGAGGACGTTCTCAAAGTCGCCCAGGAAGGAGACGTGGAACATGAGGGCGGGCACGGCGCAGATGAACGACGCCGCCCCTGCCGAGCCGATCACCTCCTTTCGGGTTTCCAGGGCGCGGGTGGAAAAGAGGATGGCCGGGATGATGAAGAGGTTGTACATGGCGTACTGGAACCCGCTCACACCCCAGCCGCTTCCCACCTCCCACATGGCGATCTGTGCGCCGATGGCCTCCCCGTTCTCCAGGAACGCGGCGGCGAAGTAGAAGATGAACATCCCGTACAGGAAGACCGTCCAGAGCGCCAGCGACTTCGTCACGATGTCGCGGCCGAAGAAGGTCAGGGCACCTACCAGGACCAGCATGGCCAGGATGCCCACGGCGTAGGGGATTCCGAACCGGGTCTGGAGGATCTCTCCGGCGGCCGAGGCCACCACGGCCAGGACGAGCAGAAACATGAGAATGAACAGGATCTCGAAGAGGACCCACCACCGGCCCAGGAGCTGCTTGAAGAAGCTCCGGTAGTCGTAGAGCTGGAAGATCCTCGCGAACTCCCAGGTCACGGCAAGGACCAGCCACCAGCACAGCACCGTGACGATGAGGCCCAGGACGCCGCCGCCCCCTCCGTACTGGGTGAAGAACTCCACAATCTCGCGGCCCGTGCCGTAACCGCCGCCCACCAGCACGGACTGGAAGACCGCACCGGGAATGAGGTATTTTTTGACGAACGGCCTGTTCAGGATGTTCATGGGCGAAGCGCCTCGGTTGCGCCGGCTGCGCCGGTCGGGACCAGGGAGGGGGCGTCTCGCCCCGGGCCGTAGAGAACGTGGCCCGGGCGGGCCTCGGTGTGGCGCCCGTCCTCGATGACCACGACGCCGTTCACCACCACGACATCGATGCCCTCGGGGAAGAGGGTGGGCTCCTCGTAGGTGGCCCGGTCCTGGATCCGGGCCAGGTCGAAGACCACGATGTCGGCCCACATCCCTTCGCGGATCAGCCCCCGGTCGGCCAGCCGTATCCTGGTGGCGGGCCAGGAGGTCATCTTCCGGATCGCGTCCTCCAGGGTGAGGGTTCCCCGCTCCCGGACGTAGCGGGCCAGGATTCGGGGAAAGGTGCCGTAGCTCCGGGGGTGGGGTAGACCCAGCCCGTCCGTCTCCCCCGGTCGAGCCGAAGCGCCTGCATCACTTCCGATGCTGACCCACGTCTGCTGCATGGCGAGTTCCAGGTCCGCCTCGGTCATCATGTGGTAGATGGCCATCACCCTTCCGTCGCCCTCCAGGACAAGGTCCCACGCAGCGTCCTCGGGCCGCTTGTTCAGCTCCCGGGCGATCTCGGCGATGGACCGCCCATGGAAGCGGGCGTTGTCCTCGTTTCGGGCGTTGACCAGGACCACGTTCTCCCAGCCTCCCGACGCTTCCACGATGTTCCACCACCCTGGAGAGCCGGTCTCCAGCTCCCGCCGGAGACGATCCCGGATGTCCGGGTCCTCGAGTCGAGCCCTCAGGGGATCGGCTCCCCCTTCGTGCGCCCACGAGGGGATCGTGGCCTCCAGACCGGTACCACCCGCCGTGTACGGATACACATCGGCGGCCACCTCAACCCCCCGATTCCGAGCCCCCTCGATGACCTCGATCGCCTCGGGCATGAGGACACCCCAGCCAGGTTCGTGGGCGGCCTTCAGGTGGAAGATCTCCACGGGGAGGCCGGCCCGCTCGCCGATCTCCACGGCCTCGGAGACCGCCTCGACCAGCTCCTTGCCCTCGCCCCGGATGTGGGAGGCGTAGATCCCCCCGTATCGGGCGGCGACCCTGGCGCCGTCCACGATCTCGTCGGTGTCGGCGTAGCTGCTGGGCGGATAGATGAGGGCCGTGGTGAGCCCCAGGACCCCGTACCGCATGGCCCGGGAAATGTGATCCCGCATCTCCTCCAGCTCCGCCGCAGAGGGCGCACGATTGTCGGTTCCCACCACCTGGCGCCGGGCCTGGGCCTGGCTGTAGAAGGTCCCGAAGTTGATGGAGATCCCCTGTTCCTCGAGGATCTCGAAGTAGCGGGGGATGTCTTCGGTGAGGGCCCCGCGCCGCTCCTCGCCCTCTCCGTCCAGCACGGCCAGCGAGGGGGTGCCGCCCTCACCTCCGATGGCCGAGGTGACCCCCATGCGGAGCTTGTTCTCGGCCAGGCCGTTCACCAGCAGAACCGAGCCGGACTGGTCCATGATGTCGATGAATCCGGGAGACACGTACCGACCGGATGCGTCCACTTCCCGGGCGCCGGCTCCCGAGACCCTCCCCACCTTCACGATCCGGCCGTCCCGCACGGCCACGTCGGCGGCGATCCAGGGATTTCCGGCTCCGTCCAGCACTCGGCCGTTGCGGATCACGAGGTCGTAGACATGGCTCGTTCCCTCGGTGGTCTGGGCCTGCAGCAGGACCTGGGCGCTGCCCGAGGCCTCTCCCGCCCAAGGCAGGAGGAGAAGGAGAAGGATGGCAGAGCCGATGCGCCCTGGCGGCCAGCGGTCCTGAAGAAGCCTCATGGACGTGTCTCGGCGGGGGTGAAGGTGTCGTAGCGATCGAGATCGACCGCTCCCACAGTACGTCGCAATCACGGAACCCTCGCACCGAAACGCGAGAGGACCGCCGGCGTTCCCGGGCGCCCCAGTGGTCCCTGGGCCGGCGCACCCCGGGGTCCGTCCCTACCAGCTTCCCCTTTCGCCCACGGAGTCGATGACCCGTTTCAGACGCTCCGCCGCGTTGCGCCAGTTCTGGAAGACGAAGTCCTTCGCTCGGTCCGGGGCTCCGATCTGGATGGCCTCGATGATCTTCCGGTGTTCCTTCACCGACGTCCCGATCTCACCGGTGAGCACACTCACGTACAGGCGGATGTAGCGTTCGGCCTGGGGCTTGACGGAGTCGTGGAGGTGGGAGAGGCGGTGGCTCGATCCCGCCTCCACGTAGATCCGATGGAAGTCGCTGTCCAGGTCGAAGAACCGGGCCCGGTCCGGGTTCGTCATCCTCTCCAACTGGTGCAGCTTCTCGTTGGCTGCGTTCAGCCGTTGCACCAGCTGGGTTCGCTTTCCAGGAGGAAGCCTCGCGGCGTGGGTGGCGGCCAGGCCTTCCAGGGAGCCCACGATCTCGAAGAGCTCCCGGGCGTCCTGCCGGGTCAGCGGAGCCACCGAGGTTCGGGATCGCTGCCCGGCCCGACCGCCCCGGATGAACCCTTCCTGCTGAAGTCTCTGAAGGGCGCTCCGGATGGGGGTTCGGCTCACGCCGAGACGCTGGGCGAGCTCCGTCTCGATGATCCGGCTGCCGGGCGCCAGTTGCCCATGAACGATCAGCTCCCGGAGCCGATCGTAGGCCAGGGCCGCCCGTCCCTGCCGGTCCTGACTCTCATTTACCGTTGACGCCGCCATCCATCGGCCTCCATTGACGAGAATTGCTGGATCAGGGTATTACCCGCGGGGCGGTACCTCAAGCGGGCGGGTTCGATGCCCCGACCCTCAGCCCTCTGCGGGCGCGTCCGCTTCCCCTGCTGCCCAGATCTCACCCAGTACGCGGATGAAGTTCCCGCCCAGGACCAACTCCGCCTCCTGGTCCGAGTAGCCGCGACGAACGAGACCTTCGGTGAGGTCGAACATCCGTTTCGGGTGGTCCAGGCCTTCGATGTCGATCCGGTCCCGGAAGGCGTAGGTGTCCGCGTAGCCGGCCCGAAGCTGTTCCTGGACGTCGTCCGGGAGGGCGTCGTAGCCGTCCAGGTCCACGTCGCTTCCCACCCCGACGTGTTCGATTCCCACCAGATCGCGCACGTGGTCGAAGTGGTCGATGACATGCTCCACCGTGGTGGGTTCTTCCAGCGACACGAAGTTGCGGACTCCGGTGATGCCCATCACGCCACCGGAACGGGCCATGGCCCGGATCGCGTCATCCGACTTGCAACGCGGATGTCCCGGCACCAGGGCCCGGCAGTTGGAGTGGGTGATGAGAACGGGCTTCCGGGAGAACTCGAAGGCGTCCAGCGTGGTCTGGTCTCCGCAGTGGGACACATCCACGGCCATCCCCACCTCGTTCATTCGCTCGATGATGGAGATGCCGAAGTCGCTGACGCCCTCATCGGTTCGCTCGGTGGCTCCGTTGCCGATCCGATTTCGGGAGTTGTAGGTGAGCTGGGATACCCGCTGGCCCAGGCCGTAGAAGAGGTCCACGTCGTCGGGTCGTCGGAAGTGGTCGGCGTTCTGGATCCCGAGAAGCAGGCCGATCCGGCCCGACTCGTTCACTCGCTGGAGGTCGTGCACACTATCGATGCGCATGAAATATTCGTCGGCGCCTGCAGCCAGGGCGTTCAGGCTGGCGATGTAGGTCAGGGCGCGCTCGAAAGCTTCGGGGCCTCCCAGGCCGAAGGCGTGGTGGAAGACGTTGATCCCCGAGTCCTTGTAGCGCTCATAGTCCTCCTCGGTGAAGGACTTGGGGTCCATGGCCCAGTCGCGCCAGCGGCCGTCGATGGAGATGATCCCCAGCATGTCCAGGACCGTGCTTCGCTCCATCAGGGCGAGGGTGCGGGCCGAATACTCGGTATCGCTCCATGCGAAGAGGCGGTAGCGTCCCCGGTTGATCATGGGCGCCACGGCAAGTCCGCCCAGGGACAGGGCCGTGGTCTTGAGCATTTCGCGTCGGGTGAGTCCGGAACCGGGCATGGGTGCTCCGCAGTAAGGCAGGTTTGGGTGGACGTCGGGTCAGCCCCGGTCCCGCTAAGGCTGGAGTTTCC
>SKKH01000054.1 GCA_007121555.1 Gemmatimonadota bacterium
CCCGGAGGCTCCGGTCGTCATCGGGCCCCGAGGCGAAAAGGGTGCTGTCCCGGGGTCGGGATCTGGACCCCGAATGAAGGAACTCATCCACCGGCCCCGGCCCCACGGTGGTGCCGGAGTGGAGGATGGCCAGCCGCTCCAGAAGGTTCAAGAGTTCGCGCACGTTCCCGGGCCAGGGGTGCCGGGCCAGCCGCTCCATGGCCCCGGCATCGAGCTCGGGCACGGCCAGGCCCTGTCGCAGGCGCAGTCGTTCCCTCAGGTGGTCCACGAGAAGAGGGAGGTCCTCGGGCCGTTCTCGAAGCGCGGGCATCCGCACCACCACTACCTCGAGTCGGAAGAGGAGATCCTCCCGGAACTCCCCGTCCCGCACCGCCTGGGCCAGATCCCGGTTCGTGGCGGCCAGCACCCGGACATCCACCTCCAGCGTCTCCTGGCCGCCCAGTCTCTGAATCACCCCGGTCTCCAGGGTCCGGAGCAGCTTGGCCTGCGCTCCACCCCCCAGGTCCCCCACCTCGTCCAGGAAGAGCGTGCCGCCATGGGCCAGCTCGAAGCGCCCGCGGCGCCGCTCAGTCGCCCCGGTGAAGGCGCCGCGCTCGTGTCCGAACATCTCCGACTCCACCAGTTCGGTGGGGATCGCGGCGCTGTTCACCCGCACGAACGGACGTCCCTCCCTGGGCGAGAGCGCGTGGATGGCCGTGGCCGCCATCTCCTTTCCGGTCCCGCTTTCTCCGGTGATGAGGACCCGTGCGTCGGTGGGTCCCACTTTTGCGATGGTCGCCCGGACCTCGCGCATGGGCTGGCTCTCGCCGATCAGTCGAGCGCCGGGACCTAGTTCCTCGCGCAGGGCCCTGGACAGGTCCCGCGCTCTGCTCACCTCCAGCGCGCCCCGGAGGGTGGCCAGCACGGCCTCCGAGCCCAGGGGTTTTTCCAGGAAGTGGAAGGCACCTTCGCGGGTGGCCCGGACCGCGTCGGACAGAGAGGCCTCTCCACTCATCATCACGACCGGGGTCCCGGGAGCTGCATCCCGGAACCGGGGAAGAGCTTCGAGACCCGACTGTCCTGGCAGCACCAGGTCCAGAAGGATGACGTCGGGTTGGATCTCGCCGATGCGAGCCAGCCCCTCCTCCGCCGACCCTGCCTCGTCCACCGCCCAGCCCTCCTCGCGCATCAGGCTCCGCAGCATCCGGCGCAGGTTCGCCTCGTCGTCCACCACCAGAATCCTCACCGTCCCTCTCCTTCGGCCCCGTCCGCGGACCCCATGTGGAGCAGAGGCAAGGTGACGTGGAAGGACGCTCCTCCCTCGGCGCGGTTTTCGGCCCTGACCTGTCCCCCGTGTCGCTCCACCGCCTGTCGCACGAGGGGAAGGCCCAGACCGGTGCCCCTCCTCCTGGTCGTGAAATCGGGCTCCCAGATCCTGTCCAACAGCTCCCTGGGGATTCCCGGACCCCGGTCGGTGACCTGGATCCGAGCCTCCCCATCCTCTACCAGAAGCTCCACGATCACGCCGGGATCCTTCGGGCCTTGAAGGTCCGGGGGCGGCTGGCTCCCGAAGTTGGTCGACGCTCTGCGAGGGAGGGCAGGCCGGGAGGCTCCCGGGAGCTCCTGGGCTTCGAGTGCGTTGCTGACCAGGTTTCGGACCACCCGCTCCAGCGCCTCCAGGTGACCATTCACGACGACTGGTTCGGAGGGAACGCGGATCTGGACCGGGGCTCCGTCCAGAAGCAGACGACGCTCCACTCCCTCCAGGAGTTCCCGAAGGTCCACCGGCGCCGGTGGGCCCTCTTCGGCTCGACCGAAGTGTGAGAACGCCCGGGCCAGGCCGTCCAGGCGGTCCACCTCCTCCAGAAGAATCTCGCCTGCTTCGGAGGTGGCGGGATCGTCGGATCGGGCCACCCGCTCCGCAGCCATCCGCATGGGGGTCAGGGGATTCTTGATCTCATGAGCGACTCGGCGCGCCATCTCGGCCCAGCTCCGGGCGCGGGCCTGTTCCAGCTCCTGACGTCGAGCCTCCCGCAGTCGCCCTTCGGCGTCGCGGAGTCCAGCTCGGAGCGTCCTGAACTCGGCGATGTCCCGCTTCCCCTCGGTGGCCTCCACCGACGGCAGAGGCTCTCCGGACCCGAGCCGGCGGATCCATGTGGCCAGCTCCTCCACAGGAGCCGCGAGAGAGGCGGAGAGCCGTCGGGTGGCCAGAGCGGCGATCGCCCCCACCAGGAGCAGGAGGAGGAGGGCCGCGGCGGGAATGAGGAGGACGATGCGCTCCCCCACCAGGGCATAGATCTGTGAGAGACGCAGCGATTCGGACAGGACGCTCCGGTGCTCCTCGGCGGCCCGTGTGACCTCGAGGCTCGTGTCCGAGGCTCGGAGCAGGTCGAGGAGTTCCCTCCCGGAATCCGCCACGGCGGCCCAGGGCCCGGCGCTCCCGGTGGACACCACCATCTCCCGCAGAACGAAGGTTCCCGCCAGCAGGGTGAGTGCGGCCGGCACGAGGGCCGCCAGGAAGAGGGTCCAGAAGAGACGACGACGAAGGCCCGGTGGAGTCATGGCGCTCCTACCCCCTCAGGCCACCCTCTGAGCCGGCGCGGTGGTGGGCGGCGCATGCGACACCTCGAACCCGACTTCTCGGGTACGTGTAGGAGATGTGGCGCGACGACCCCATCCGGGGCCGATCCGATCGACCCCACAGAGGAGATTCCACCCATGATCCTTCCCCGCATCCGGGCCTCCTTCGATCGATCTGACGCGATGGCGCTGGTGGAGATTCTGGGGCGCAGTGACCCAGAAGCCAGGGCGCGCGCTCGGGAACGTCTTGATGCTTACGGGATCGATGTCCTCCTCGACGATCCACGGATCCTTCCGGCCATCCTCTCGGCCTCCGACGTCGGTCTCCGCCCTCCCCTCATCTTTTATGTACTGGTCCGGCACGCCCTGCTGGAACGGGGAGTCGACGATCCCGCCACTGCGGACTACCTGGCTTCCATGGTCATGGCCTTCGCCTTCGGACGACGGGCCTGGTCTCCCACGGGAGATCCCGGCGACGAGTTCGAGTACATGGTGGATCTCCTCATCCGCCTGAGCCAGGCCAGCGATCCCGGTGACCGGTTCCTGGTCCAGACCCATACTGGAAACTACGCCCTTTGGCTCACCGGTGTATTCCCCGACTTCGTGGAGGGGCGTCGGCGCCGGGGCGCGCCCCCCTATCAGTACTATGAAGCGCTGGGCTCAGCCGGCTTTCGCTCCGCCGCCGAAAGTGACCAGGCCGTGCGACTCGGGATGGACGGAGTCCTCCGCGAAGTGTCCCTCCGGTTCGGACAGCTTCGGGGAGCCCTGAACCGACTTTCGGACCGGTACCTGTGGCGCGACGCGGGCAATCCCGTGGGACGTCTCATCCGCGAAGTTCAATGGAAGAAGGGATGATCAGCCACAGCCTCACCGGGGTCGATGAAGCCCTGCTCCCTCGGGCTGGGAGGAGCGGGGCGTAGACAGTCGGGGCAGAACCGCCAGTCCGACCGCAGGGTTCTCGTACACCGGCAACGGGATTCCGATGGGTGGCCGCAGAAGGGACACCCCATGGACTCGGGTGGAATGGCCTGCCGGCAGCGAGAACAGGGGAAGGCCTCTCCGGGCGTCTCCCGGAGCACTCGGGCCACCTCGTGGGATGACGTCAGGCTCTCGGCCACCTTTCTCCGGGCATCCTCCTCCATGGAGCCCATCCCCGCGGCCTGGGCCCGGCGGCGCAGCACGGCGGCGCTGGATCCTCGGACGATCTCCTCCCTGAGCGCCTCGGTCACGGTGAGCACCTGGTAGACGCCGATCCTCCCCCGATAGCCATCCGGGCAGAGGGAACACCCCTTCGGATCACCCCTGCAACCGCTGCAGGTTCTCCTCACGAGTCTCTGTGCCACAATTCCGGCCAGTCCACCGGCCACCAGGTAGCGAGGCACCCCCATGTGCAGGAGGCGGGCGATTCCCGACGGGGCGTCGATGGTGTGGATCGTGGAGAGGACCAGGTGCCCCGTGACCGCCGCCGCCATCGCGATCTCCGCCGTCTCCCGGTCCCGAATCTCCCCTACCAGGACGACGTCCGGATCCTGTCGGAGCACGGCCCGAAGCGCAGCGGGGAAGGTGAGGCCGGCCCTGGGGCGCATCTGCACCTGGCTCACGCCGGGCAGCCGGTACTCCACGGGGTCCTCGAGGCTCACCACGTTCCTCTCCTCCCGGTCGAGCTCGGCCACTGCGGCGGATAGCGTGGAGCTCTTGCCACTTCCGGTGGGCCCGGCCGCCAGGAGGACTCCGCCGTCACCTGCCAGGATGCGCCGGAGCTGTCGGAGAGGCGGGCCCATGAGGCCCAGTTCCGGCAGGCCGGATGGGGCGCCGTCGGAGGCCAGGAGTCGGAGCACGGCCTTCTCCCCGGCTTCCACCGGGAGGGTGGAGACCCGGACCGCGAAGCTCCGGTTTCGATCCCGGAAGGTGAACCCTCCGTCCTGGGGCCGGAGGCGGACGGCGATGTCCATGCCGGCCACCACCTTGATCCGGGAGAGGAAGGCGCTGCTGGACACGGAGCGGTGGTCGGGCAGGTCCCTCAGGATCCCGTCGACTCTGCAGCGGACGCGAATCCCCTGGCCCGTGGGCTCCACATGGAGGTCACTGGCGCCCTCCCGAACCGCCCCCCGAAGGAGTTCGTCCAGGAGCCGGGGGACGGTAGCCCCCTCCGCAACCTGGACTCCCGGGCCCCCCTCGGGGACTCCTGGAGGATCGGGCTCCCCGGCGTTCCGGGATTCGCTGGGATAGCTTCGCTCCAGCGCTCTCCGAATCGCCTCCGGCGGACTCACCACGGGCCGAACCGGTCCTCCGCACTGGAACTGGAGGTCGTCCAGGGTGGGGAGGTCGAGGGGATCCACCATGGCGACTTCCACGGCCCGACCTTCCACCCTCAGTGGAAGGACGCCCCGACGGAGAGCGAAGGCCCCGCGCACCCTCCGACAGGCCTGCGGCTCCGGTTCCAGGGGGGGAGCCCGGAAGGGAAGGCCCAGCTGGAAGGCCAGGGTCCTGAAGAGGGTCTCCTCGTCCAGAAGGCCCAACTCCAGGAGGGCCTCGCCCAGCCGTACCCCGGTTTCACGCTGGCGCTTCACGGCTCGTTCCAGGCCCTCCTCATCGACCAGATCCCGAGCGAGGAGGAGATCTCCAAGGATCTTCTGGCGATCGCCGGCGACGGGGCTCCCGGCGAAATCCCCGGCTGAAACTCCCGGTCCCGGCCCGTGTGGACGAACGGGCTCTCCTGCCACCGCACCCCCTTCCCATGAATTGCATTGTCCGCCTGGACACCGTCCCAGAACTTCGGGTCGAAGCGGGGGCAGGGGGATGGGAGGAACGGACTCCTGGGCGCAACCTGAGACCGAGGCCGATCGGCGCGGGGGATCTGGAAGATTGTTGAGGAACTGGAGCGACCTCCGTTGGGAGCGCCAGTTCTTCAACAACCTTGTACCGGGTGCTCAGCGAGACGCGTCCTGGTTCTGACCACCCAGCAGTCCGAGCAGGAGCGGGGTCACGGCCGTGAGCGGAAGAGAAAGGGGGAAGGCCCCGGCCCCGGGTCCCAAGGCCAGTCCCAGGGCCGGGTTTCGGGTGTGTCCCCCCCTGAGGTCCTCCAGATTTCCATGATCGCTGGTGAGGAGCAGGAGGGTGTCGTCGGTCAGGAACTCGAGGATCCCTCCCAGGAAGGCATCGACCCGCTCCAGCGCCTCCCTCGCTCCGGACGCCCCGCCCCGATGGCCAGCCAGGTCGGTCAGGTAATGTGCGTAGAGCGTGAGCCGGGCCGCAGAGGCGATCCGGGCCAGATTGCGGCCTGCCTGCCGGGGCGTCACCTCGGGGAGATCCCGAAAACCCAGATGGGTCCGCCATCCGCCGTTCACGATCTCCGAAGCCACCGCCTCTCCCCTGGCCAGGGCCCGGTGGTCCAGGTTCAGCCGACCCGCAGCCCTGGCCGCCAGAGGCGGGGCGGCCACCAGGCGACGGTTCCGACTCTCGGGGTAGCCGGCCGGATACGCGTTGGCGAAGGTCACCGAGGCCCCCTGGGCACGGGCCCGGACCAGGAGGTTCTCCTCGTCCAGGAGTGTCCTGAGGCGGACCGGGGGCCAGGGGCCGAAGTGGCGTCCCAGGAGCCGAGGCGCGTTCCGGCCCGTGAGGAGCGCGACCTGACCGGTCCCGCTCTGGGGCAGCCCCTCGACCCCCAGACAGGCGTCGAGGGCCAGAAGTCGCGCCCGAGCCGAAGGCGAAGGATCGTCCAGGGTGTTCACGGTCGGCGGCCGACCACCCAGCAGCTCGCGGAGGTGGGGGGTTCGGGCCTGGAGGAAGGGATTCACCTGGGGGTCTTCCAGTCCGATCCCGACGCCATCCAGGAAGAGGACCAG
The DNA here is from genome assembly GCA_007121555.1 of Gemmatimonadota bacterium. GTDB lineage: Bacteria > Gemmatimonadota > Gemmatimonadetes > Longimicrobiales > Gaopeijiaceae > PWLA01. The sequence continues at coordinate 6,405 of SKKH01000054.1, forward strand.
GATGCGCGCCGGAAGGAGATCCCCGCCCCGAGAGGGGGTCATGGCCGTATCAATCGTCGGTGAAGACCAGGTCGGATCGGGAGTGCAGCTCACCCCCCCGGATCACATACCGAATCTCTCGGAGGTGGGCGATGTCCTCCAGTGGGTCCCGGGTGAGGACCAGGAGGTCAGCGGACTTCCCGGGGGAGATCGTTCCCGTGATCTCGGACATGCCCATGGCAAGGGCCCCATGGGCGGTGGCGGCGATCAGGATCTCCATGGGCTGAAGCCCCGCCTCCTGAAACGCTTCCAGCTCGCGGAAGATCGCCGCGCCGTGCAGGGTCAGGGGATTGCCGGCATCGGTGCCCAGGGCCACGGGAATTCCGGCCCGGTGCACCCGTCGCAGATTCTCGGCCATCCGTTCCCACCGCTCGGCGGCCGCAGCCTCCAGGGCGGCAGCCTCAACGGAGTCGGGCGCCCCCGGACGCACCGCGGTGCTCCGCGCCAGCTCCAGCGTGAGGGGGTCGACGCAGGCCGCCTCGGTCCGGGTCTCGTCGAACCGTCTGGCCCGCAGCTCCCCGTATCCCTCGTACACCGTGAGGGTGGGGGTGTAGATCGCGCCTGTTCTGCGAGCCAGCGAGAGGAACTCACCGTCCACCAGCTCGTCTTCGACCGAGTGGACCAGAAGGGTGGCACCGGCCTCCAGCGCCTCCTTGGCTCCTTCCAGCGAGGTGGCGTGGACGATGAGTGGGACCCCGGCGTCTCGGGCCCAGCGGCCGGCCAGGGCCAGGTACTCCCGCTGACGCGCCCCGGCCTCCTCCCCCTCCACGGCCAGGTACCAGACCTTCACCGCATCCGTGCCTGTAGCCAGGAGATAGTCGGTGGCCTCGCGGACGGCATCCCGATCGCGCATGTGCAGGAACTGCCGCTCACCCGGAAGGTTGAGCCAGTGATCCCGGGTCGAGAGAAGGGGCCCGGCGGCGGCGATGCGGGGGGCATCGGTACGATGGAGCGTCCGGTCTCGAAGATCCCAGGTCCATGGGAAGCCCCCCACATCGAAGACCGAGGTGACCCCCGAACAGAGGTAGGAGCGAAAGAAGGGTTCGGGATGAAGACGCAGGCGGGCCACTGCCTGGGCATAGGGATGATCGGCCCGCAGGTCCAGGGCATCGGGTCGGCCGTCCACCCACCCGCTCTGGGAGAAGTGTACATGGGCGTCCACGAGCCCAGGGATGATCCATTGTCCCTCGAGGTCGACCGAGCGGGCACCCGGGGGCTCAGAACACTCTCCCGACGGTCCCACGCACCTCACCAGACCGTCTTCCACCACCACCACCCCGTTCTCCAGGGCTGGGGCCCCCGTGCCGTCGATGACCGCGGCCCCGCGCAGGATCAGGGGGTCTGGGAGCTCGGTGGCGGCGCCCGACTTCAGTGGGGCGAGGAGGAGAACGCCGAGCAGAACGGAGAGGAGGCGGTGCCGGGCTCCCGTCCGACCCACGCGTCTCACCCGCCGGGCCTCAGGTCCATGCTCACCCGGACCGCCAGGTGTCCCATGTCCGCCCGCTCTCCGATGGCATCCCGGAGCCGGGGCTCCATCTTCTTGTATGCGGCGAGAACCCCGTCTCGAAGCTCCTTCCTCAGGATCTTGATGGCCAGGGCGTCCGGGCGGGTGGACCGGGCCACCTTCCGCGCCTCCTCCATCCGGGAGGGGTGGATCTCGAAGGGGGTGACCCCCACATCGTCGGAACGGTCATGATCCAGGTAGTGGATCTGCACCGTCACGTCCCCTCGGGCATGGTGGTTGGAGATGTCGCCCACGGTCTGGAACCGTTCAGCCAACCGGCGCATCTCGACCCCGGAGGCCGTAGCCGTGTAGGCCTTCTCCACCAGGCCGAAGATCCGACGGAGACGCTCGGACGGAGTGGCGTCCACCTCGGGCAGCTCGGTTCCCAGCTCCCGGGCCGAAGCGTCCCGGATAAAGGCCGTGGCGCGGTTCTCCTCGTCTCGGACCCGGGCCCGGTCGATGGAATCCAGGATGCGGTCCGGATTGGTTCTGAAACTCATGGCTCTTCTCTCCGGGGGGTATGGTCAGGTCAGTGGCGTCTTCGCTTAATGTCTCTGCCGGAGGTCGGCGATCCTGAGGATCGATCCCCCGACCGGGGGGCGTCGATTCCCGGTCCGGGATTGCGTCGCTTCCCCGGCCCGGCCCAGATTCCGGCAGATTACGTTCCCTTCCTCCGACCCCCGGTCGGGCCCGTCTGTTCCTGTTTCCCAATCGCTCGTCGATGGGGGCTCAGCCTTTCCAGTGATTCATGACCGATCTCGAGACCGGTATCCCTGCGGACATCTTCCCCGAAAACGTCGAGGTATGGAGGAAGGATCGCTATCGAGGCGGAGGCTTCGAGCTGCCCCCCGAACAGTTCGAGTCCGGCGAACGGGAGGTCCTCCGGGGCCTCTACGATGGCCTCGAGTCACTCTACCGGGACTGGCTGGCTCAGCGGGATGCGCCCGACTGGGACGCACTCGCCCGGAGAGTCGAGGCTCTGGCTCGGGGCCGGGTGGTCCTTGGACTCCGTGAGCTCGAAGCCACGGGGCGGACGAACGGAAGCGGAGAGGTGCGTCACCGTGCCAAGGTGGTCCACGACATCCGGGGCGGGGGACTCACTTCGCTCGTGGTCCAGGGCGAGCTGCTGGAGGAAGACCCTGGCGATCGGGAGCTGATCCGGTCCGCCGTTCTCCTGGCCAGGGACCATGCCAAGATGATGCGGAACGCCCTC
>SKKH01000068.1 GCA_007121555.1 Gemmatimonadota bacterium
CGCCTCCGGCGCCTGGGCCTCCACCGACCAGGGCTGGAAGGTTCCAGAACGGGTATCCAGAGACACGCGCACGAACCCATCGCCCGAGATCACCGAATGGCCCACGATCTCGTCGAGCTCCAGTACGACGCGGACCACATCATCGGAGTACTGGGAGGCCCGCACGCTCCGGATCCCACCGCGCTCCACCGCGGGAAAGCCGTCGCCGCCTCCCGCGAACCGAGCTCCCATGAGGTCCACGACCAGGCGAGCCGGCCCCTCCATGGTGAAGTCCCGGGTCTGGACGTCCCCCTGGACCTGGATAAGCACCTCGGTGCGCTCCGGAGCCGGGAGGACCTGAAGCCCCGTGACAGCCCCCGGAACCACATCGGATCCGGGATTGGGTGCCACGGCCAACCAGACGGCCAGGGCCATGGCTCGAGGGGCGACGAAAGGTAACATCAGATCTCTCCCTTCCCGTTCATGTCGAGGGGCTGCTCGGCGGATCCACCTGAATCGAAGGCTCGATCCGGTCCACCATCGAGGGAACTGTTCCCACCTGCGCCGCCGCCGGGCTCACCGGGGTCGGGATCCTCGTCCGCATCGGACGGTTCGGGCTCTCCCGGTTCCTGCTGCGGCTCCGGGACGGACGATCCGTCGCCGGGGTTCGCTTCCGGGGCCGTGCGCCGCAACTGCATGGTCACGCGCTCCCGGAGACCGAACTCCTCCACCTCGACCACGATCTCTCGCGGACGAATTTCCAGCACCCGAACGTTGCCAAGGCGCTGCCCCACCCGAAGACGCTGGGTGCCGGCACCGGGGGTCTGAGCCCCGGCGACTCCCAGGAGCGCCACCGATGAGCCGGGATCGGCCGACACGATCACGCCCAGGAGCGAGAGCTCCTCGAAGCGCGGGCCGGAATCCCCGACCCCGGTGAGCGGGCGGAAGGGGTTCCTCCGCACGTGGGAGGGATAAGTGAAGACCTCCCGCTCAAAGACGAGCTGGACGGTATCGGCCGCATCGGCAGGGGGCGGCGGCTCTGGCTCGCCTGGGTCCTGACGGGCCTCGAGGCTCGCGGGCACGACGACAAAGGCCGTCAACAGCAGGATGAGCGCCGGGGTCCTCATGAATCCTCCCCATCGTCCGCGACGGACTCCCCGTCGGCCTGGACATCGTCGGGCATTCCGGCGGCCGGGCCGTTGGGGAGCACATAGGTCTGAATCCGGAACCGGGCCACGACAGGATTCTGCACGTCGGACCGGGGGGTGGCCCCGGTGTGCTGAGCCACCTCCATGTCCAGGGGCGTGATGATCCTGGGGAGGGAGGCCACCGCAGTCAGGAACCGGGCCACGTCATGGTACTCGCCCACCGCCGCCATCTCATAGCTCTGGCGGTTGTAGAACTCGCCGGGCACCGAAGGCTCGGGCCGGAGGGACCCCAGGTCCACCCGGGTGCGGCGTGCCTCGGTGGCGATGGAGTTCAGCAGTGACGGCACCTCTTCGCTCTGCGGAATGAGCTGCTCCAGCCGCTGGATATGCCGCTGGTATACGGCGAGGCGCTCTTCCAGCTCCGCCCCGCCGCGGGCCGCCACGATCTGGGCACGGCGATTCCGGTCCTCGATCTGGTCCAGTCGGGCCTCGAGCTCGGTCACCTCCTGCACCCTGGGGGTGTGCCAGTACTCGAAGACCAGGTAGACGCCGGCCAGGGCGAGGAACCCGACGAGGAGTGCGACCTGTTTGTGGCGTTCGGTGGGAAGGAGCGCCATGGTCAGTTCTCCTCCGATCCGGGCGCCAGAACGCTACCGCCGAAAAGGGGCTCTCTCTGAATGAGGTCGGGAGGCGGGTCCCGATACTCGGCCTCCAGTGCGAAATCATAGACGAGGCGTTGGGCTCCCCCACCCACACTCATGAAGACCTGGTCCGAGCTGATGAGCTGGGTTCCTCGGATGAAGGGAGAGGCCTCCACGGCCTCCATGAACGAGGTGAGGGCGAAGTACGTCCCCGCCCGTCCCTCGATCCGGAAGGCCATGGGCTCGCCTGAGGTCACCTGCTGGATCCGGGTGAGCCAGGTGTAGTCCGGGAGCGCCCGGGCGACCTCGTCCATGATGTGGGGCCAGATATAGCGGGACCCGTCGATCTGCTGGATCACGTCGACCCGTCGGGCGATGGAGTCGCCCTGGGAGCGGAGCCGCTCCGAGCGCTCGATCACATCGGCGAGCCGGGCCGAATCCCGCACCGCCGACTCGATCTGGATCTCCAACTCCTCGGCCTGCCCCGCTGTGGCGAAGGCCATCCAGCCGATGGCGAGGAGAGCGACTGCGACCAACACGCCGGCGCCCAGCACCCACCGGTCCCCGGAAAGTCCCGGAACGCTGGGTATGGCAAGGGATCGACGGGCGCGAGCCCGCCTCTTCTTTCGATCGCCCGGAATCAGGTTGACCTCGATCAAACCAGCCTCCAGCAGTCGGTCAGGGCTTCCGGAGCGCGAGCCCCAGAGGGAGTTGAAGCATGGGCGCCGCCTCGTCCAGGACGAGCCCGGGAGCAGCGCCGGGTCGGACCGGCACCCGTTCGAAGGGATTGGCGATCCGGGTCTCGATGTCCATCCTGCGGGCCAGCGCCTCGGCCAGCCCGGGGATCCGCGCGCCCCCTCCGCTCAGGAAGATCCGGCCGAGGCTCTCCCCCGAATCCCGGGTCATGAGAAAGGCCGCTGCCCGTTCCACGCCGGTCGCCACTTCCTCGACCCCCCGATCCACGAAGAGTGAGAGGTCGTCGAGGGCGGTACGCCCCTGAACGGCGTCCTCGGCCTCTTCGGCGGTGAGACCCCGTTCCCGCTGGAGATCCTCCCGTATGCGACGGGAGCCGAAGGGAATGTCCCGGGTGAGGATAGGCACTCCATCCACCAGGATGTTCACGTTCGTCATCTCGTGCCCCACGTTCACCAGGGCCGTGACCCCGGTCCGGATCTCGGGGTGGTTGCGCTCGAAGGCGTTGTGCAGGGCGAAGGCGTCCACATCCATGATCCGGGGAACAGCGCCGGCATCGGAGAGGAGCGAGAGCTTGTCCTCCACCAGGTCCCGCTTCGCGGCCACGAGAAGTACGTCCATCTTGGGCGAACTCCCTTCCGGGTCCAGGATCTGGAAATCCAGCTCCACACTCTGGATGTCGAAGGGCACGTGACGCTCGGCCTCGAAGGGCAGGACCTGGCGGGCGTCCTCCTCGGACATCCGGTCCATGGAAATCTTCTTGATGATCACGTCGTGACCGCCGATGGCCGTAACGAGCTTCTCGCCCTTTACACCGGCCTCCTCCATCAGGGCGCGGACCGTATCGGCCACAAGCCCCGGATCCATGACCTCACCCTCCACGATGGCGTCGGGGAGGAGGGCACGCATGGCGACCCGGGTCACCTCGGGCTGGTCGCCGGAATGATCCACCTGGACCAGCTTCACGAAGCCGCTCCCGATGTCGAGTCCGACTGAGGTCTTACTGCGGCCGAACAGGGCCATGTGGACATTCCCCATCTGGAGGTGGAAACAGATTTTCCCTATCCGACCGGCTTGAGCTTACCACGAGCGTCAAAGCACTGTCAAGCACTTTGCGGCACTTTACGACGGCGGTCTGGGAGGTTCAGAAGGCCGAAGCGGAGAGATCCGCCCACCCCCGGTTCGCGAGGGGCCGCAGGGGCAGGTTCCCGGAAGCCCCCGCAATCGCTCGAGAGACCGCGCACGAGGAGTAGGTGACCTCAGCGTTTCCCGAGACGTACTGATCCGTATCCGAGCTGATCTCCGCACCCATGCTGATCACCCCCCCGTAGACCCCCGTGCCCCCATTGTTCGTGAACTCCCCTCGGACGTAGATGGGACCGGCCCAGTCGAAATCTCCGTTCAGGTGCAGGTCTCCGTCGACCAGGAGGATCCCCTGGCCCGTGGAGTTGGCATTGATCTGAAAGCGGTTTCCGGAGCCCGGCACGGTGATGTGGATGATGGGAAAGTAGTTCTGACAGGCCAGCGAGGCGGCCCTCCGCCCTCCGGTGAGCTCCTTGGGCGAACCCCAGTTGAGATTGTTGGTGAGGTCGCAGGCGCCGTCCGAATTGACGGCCGGTTGGATGCTGTGGGGTCCGGAGGCATTGATGGAAATCGTGGCCATACTGGTCAGGCCGTTCCAGGTCTCGGCGTCGAAGACACTCATGGACTCCTGGGTGATCTCGTCATCGAAGGTGACTGGATCCACCCCCGGCGGTGCCAGGATGTCGCTTCCCCCTCCCTGTTGATCGAAGTTCGCCCCTTCGTTCATGAGCACGGCGGGTCGGCCGCCCGACGCCGGCGGGCAGACCCCACCGGCGCTCATGAACCACCCACTCCCTCCACCGTTCGTGTCATTCCCATCGAGGGTGGCCGAGCCACTGACGAGAAACTGATCCTGGGTGGTAACCGCGGCGTTGGGCTGCACCACGTCGATGGTCCCGCCCCGAGCCATCCGGCTCAGGGTGCGCGTGGCCCCTGCCAGGAAGCCCCCCTGGGTGATGGTTCCCGTGCTCTCCACGAGGTAGAGCTGGTCGTCGACCCGGGTCACCGTGACGAGCCACTCCCCGTCCCCCTGGTTTCCCTGACACTCGGCACACCCGTTGTAGGCCTCCCAGAGCGGGAGGTTGGCCTGGGCCGGACGCCAGAGCGCCAACACCTCGTTCATCCCGGTCTCCGCCAGGCGGAAGGCCTCTCCGGCCCGCTCCGACGACTGCCCGATCCGGCTCTCCTGGTTCGCCAGGAAGAACCCGGAGGTCACGAGGAGCGCCACGACCAACAGGGCGAAGATTGCCGCGGGCAGGGCAAACCCCTGGCGGCCGAATCTGGTGTCATGCTCGAGCTGCGTGTTCATGGTCGCTCCTGGTGGAGGGCCGAGACGTATGGATCTCGTCCGGCCGAAACTCAATTACGAGTGTTGATGCGAATGCTCAGCGAATCGGATACGGGGCGTCCCACGGCGTCGCTCAGGTCGGAAGCCGTCCACAGGGTGGCCCGGATGGACCGGACCTGGGACGCGGTGGTGGTGGCATTTCCTGCGGCATCCAGGTAGTCGAACCGGAGACTCTGCGCACTGGCCAGGGGGCCCACGAGGGGGGTGCGGTTCCCACTTCCGTCGACCAATCCCAGATACGGTTCGTTGTCCAGAGTGATGATCTGGTAGCTCACGACCTCGAAACCCCGGACCATCGCTCCGATTCGGACCCCGCTCACTCCACCCGACGGGCTCAGGTTGCTGAAGGTGAGCTGGATTCCGGGTCGCCCGTCGGGGCAGGAATTCGCAGAATCCGAGCCGGCGACGCTGCCCTGGAGCCAGAGGTTGTCGGAAGCGGTGTCCGGGTTGCCTTCTGAAAAGACCCAGACCGGCGTTCCCTCCTGGAAGACTCCGCCCCGATGGGACGCACGGACCTCCAGGGGACTCTGGGAGATCACCTGACAGACCACCGCCATGCCCCGCGACGCCCGGATCTGGATCCGCCCCGGATCCATCACGATGAGGTCACCCTGCGTGACGCTCAGCTCCCGGAGCTCCGCGCTGAGCACGTCGATCCCGGCCCGTACCGTCTGCTGACCCGCGATGCGTTCGCCCTGGATCCCGTAGGTCCGTTGACTCGACACCAGAACCGTGAAGATGGCGCCCATGAGAACCGAGGCCACGACCATGGCCACGAGCAGCTCGACCAGGGTCATGCCGCCCCGCCCCGCGGGTCCCTTCATCGGATCCTGGGATCCGTCCTGCGTGATCGGGGTCATGGTGCGATCAACCGGTAATGGATGGTGTCGACGACCTGTCCCTCCACGGTCCCACCCCCACCGGGCACCCGTCCGGGGCCCTCCACGACGATCTCCATGAGGCGCCAATTCTGATCGGAGCTCTCCTGGCGCCAGGTCACGTCGTAGGCCCCGAAGGTGGCCGAGCCCGTTCCCACCTGGTTGAAGGGGATGGCCCGGAGCTCCTCGACGGCGCTCTGCTTCGCGGCTGCCCGGTTCGTCTCGATCCGGGAGAGTTCCGCGCTTCGCACGGCCCACCCCGTTCCGGCGGCCAACCCCAGAAGCCCGACGGCCAGCACGATCATCGCCACGATGACCTCGATCAGGGTCAGTCCACTGCGTCCCATCATTGGCTCCTGGCCTGCCCCAGGGGCAGGAGTTGAACTCCGGATTCCCGGTCCCCACGAACGAGCCGGATATTGGTTGCGGTGGCCACGGTACCGCGAGCCGGATCGGCGATCCCCCGCGGCGTGAAGCAGAGGATCAGTGGATTGCCAGGGGCCTGGACGTCCACCGCGAACTCGGCGGCCAGGTTCAGGCGACTCAACACCTGCCCCGATCCTGCGCACCCGAGCTCGACCCGAACCTCATCGGCGCCGGCGTCGACCACGAATCCCACCAGTTGTCCCCGTTCCACCGCGTAGGCCCGGGCCTGGGCGTGAAGCCCCATGACGTTGGACTGGGCGGCGCGAGCACCCATCCGTCCCTGAACTCGGGAGAACGATTGGATCACGACCACGGCCAGGATCCCCCCGATGACCAGAACGATGAGCAGTTCGAGGAGAGTGAAGCCTCGAACACCGCCCCGACCCCGCAGCCGGTGGCGACGGAGTCCTCGCTCGGGGACCCGGGGGGTCGGACCGCGCGCATCGGCGCGGGGCGATCCTGGTCGGGTGGAATCCGGATCCATGCGGCCTCCGTGGGTCCTGCCCACACTCCGGAGTGGTCGGGAGAGGGCCCATCCGCGGCCAAGCGCGGTCCGGTCCTCCAGAAGGCGGCTCGAAGAAGTACAGCCTTCTCGTCGCCCTGTTGGAGTGCGAGGGCCGTGCCACGCATGCGCGATGGGGGAATTCGGCGTGGTTGAGCCGTTTCCCAGGGATCCGCCGCGGCCCGAAACCGAACTCTCTTCCGAACTTCAGAACTTTGTTCCGAACCCGTGACGTACGAGAGCAGCGGCCCAGCAGCGCCGGGTTTCCCTTGAAGGCCGTTGAAGAAGGATTCAGTACCGTCCCAGCAGGTGACCACCTGGGACGGGAAAGGGGTCGGTCAACTCCTGGAGCTCGGCGAGCACGTCCCGGACCACGGCCCGGCACCCGAGGACTCCGGCCTCGGGCTCCACGATCAGGGCACCGCGGAGCTTCGCCGCTCCATAGATCTGGGCCTCTCCGGCCATGACCAGGTCGCCCTCAACCAGGAGCAGACCGGTAAAGGAGGCGTCACCGGAGATCCGAAGGTCTCCGCCGGCCAGGAGGAGGCCCACACCGTGGCCCTCCGTCACCGAACTGCCCGGGGGCAGCCGGAGCAGGCTGGGGCCGCCGGCCGGAAACCCACCCTCAGGAGGGAAGGATCGGGCCCGCTCGTCCAGCTCGGATGTTCCCAGGGGCCCGAGGCGGGGCGGCGACGCCGGCGGGGGTTCGGGCAGGGGCGGACGCAGGGGGGACCGGAGCCAGGTCGAGCCCAGGGGCACCAGGTCTGAGCACCCTTCTTCGCTCCCGCCTCCACGGACCTCTCCCTCGATCTCGCCCTGCACTCCCACGTGGGCCGCGGCCCGAAGGTCGGCCGCCACCTGGGCCGGATCCAGGCGCCAGCCGACGGCCCAGACGGCCCAGCGGACGCCCGGAGGTGGGTCTGCCGCGAGGGCGTACCCGTGGCCGACGGCCCTCAGTGCCTCGCCGTCCGGAGCCTCCGGCTCGAGAGGGGACCGGACACTGAGGGCTCGGGCCAGGTGGCGGTCTCCGTCGGCCAGAAGCACGGCCGATCGCGCCATCACCAGGAGGGCGGCGGCCATGAGGGTGCCCCCGAGGAGGAGGAGGAGCGCTACGGGCAGGATCACTCCCCGCCTCCCGGTCGACCTTCTAGAAGGCCCCATCGGTCCCACCCACCCAGATCCGGACTCGAGTCGAAGGAGGCCGCCCGCCATTTAGCTGCCTGGGAGGAGGTCGGGGGACGAGCTCGGCCTCGACCGCTTCCGGCCCTCGGTGGATCCGACTCCCCTGGCCAAAGACCTCGGGCGTGAGGGGCTGGCGTCCGGCAGCGCCCCGCTGGTACCGGAAGGCCCCGGCGTGAACGGAGTAGCTTCCCCTTTCGAAGAGCCGCACCAGCACCGGAGTCTCGCTGCCGGCCCCCACCCAGGCCATCCATCCCTCCCGCTCGCCCCCGGTCGGGGCGCAGCCCACCTCGCCCTCGGACCAGACGGAGAGGGCCGCGCTCCGCCAGCCCCCGTCCCGCCCGAGCACCAGAAGGGAATCCCGGTCGGGCACGGGAAGCCGCTCTCCCCGCCACGCCACTGGATATCGTCCCCGCTCCCCGGGAGGTCCGCAGATCCGGGCGAAGCCGCGAAAGGCCCGGAGGGAGAGGGTGCCGTCCGGCCCCACACGCCAGTCCCGACCCTCGAGACCTGGCCGAAGCTCCCGTTCCAGGGTCACCCAGACCGTCCGAGTCGCCTCGAGGCGGTCCCACCGGTCCATGCCCTTCGCCACTCCGGAGGCCACGGTGGAGAGGAGGGAGAGGGCCGACCCCATCAGGATGCCCCCCAGGACCAGGACGACCAGGAGTTCGAGGAGGGTGACCCCGCGAGGGTTCGGGCTGGTCCAAGCGTCCGAGTGGGACGCGTCATGGGGAGGTCGCATCCACCCCTCCCTCTCCCTCGTTGGAGAGCGGTTGCCCCTGGGTCCTCCGCTCCAGGACCCAGGCGGACCCGCCCGCACCGTCCCGAGCCTCGGTGACCAGGATCAGACGCCTGTGGCCGTCCCACTCCCAGCGGAGGTAGCGGTCCATGATCCGGACCGTCCCCGAGCTCGAGGTGGGTTCATCAGGGTTCTGGGGCAGAGCTGCGAGGGAATCCAGGAGGGCCGGTCCGGCCATGGCCGTGTTCAGCCGTCGTTCCCCCTCAAGGAGGAATCCCCCGGCAGTCAGGAGGAGGCCGGTGACGGCCGCCCCCCCCACGGCCAGGATCGGGAGGGCTACGATGAGCTCCACCACGGTGCGGCCGTCCAGTCGCCGGATCCGAGGTGGTCTTCCCTGGGGCTCGATGACTCGCTTCCCCAAGCCCCTTCCCCGCCCCTTCATCGGCGGACCCGGCCGTACGAGGAGATCACCACCTCTCGGACCTGGTCGCC